>NZ_FRAX01000013.1 GCF_900142465.1 Fibrobacter sp. UWH6 | reverse complement strand
TGTAGATGTACAGATAGCCTACGAATGGGAATCGGAATCGAGAGAATCATCTAGCAAGGCTGCCTAAATGCTTCCACACATGTTGATGATGCCTCAATTTTAATTTAGCAGTTTTATTTAACGTACTCCTTTTAGTTGAAGTATTGGTTGTTTGTTCTCTATAACGACATTTGATGAGCTCTTAATGGGATGGGTGCCATTGACGAAATAGGACTCTTTTTTCTGCAACTTTTTAGTATTCCCTTTTTTTATTGAATTTATTTTAGCTGAGTAGTTGCAATCTGAAGGCATCTTAGGAAATGGAGCAAAACGAAGACTGCCGTCATCTTGATATTGACAAGAAATTGATGCTGGACGATCGCAAATCTTTCCGGTAAATGGAATCGAATGAAATCGAGTCGTTATTAAATAGTATGAACTCCATGTTTTCGCTTGTAAAAGAGAAATTGAAAAAATAAGAATCAATAGTATTGGTTTCTTTTTTTTTGAAAGAGCTAGAGGATTCCCATTTTTACAATTATTTTATATAAAATCATGCAACATTTCCTCGTTCAAAACGTGTTATAGTATGTAGGGCGAAAACGCCCTGCGCCATTGCGGGGGCGTTCCCGCCTGGATAAAGCTATGGCGACATTTGATGAAAAAGTCGAAAATTCGATGGCACAACTGTGTTGAACTATGCCTAATTGCAGGAGGCCTTTATGACAAAGAAAAGTGTTGAAACTATTAACAAGAGCTTTGTTCTTGATATTCGCGGAATCATTGAGCAGTCTCGTAGGAATGCTGTCCGTAGCGTAGATTTTTGCCGCGTTCAAATGTATTGGAACATCGGGCGGCGCATTCAAGTAGAGGAACAGAAAGGCAAGAAACGGGCTGATTATGGTTCGTTTCTCTTGAAAAACCTTTCCAAGGAGCTGGAACCGGAGTATGGCAGCGGATTTTCTGTGCGTCAGTTGGAAATGTGCAGGCGTTTTTATACCCTGTATCCAATTGCGAACGCAGTGCGTTCGCAATTGAACTGGACGCAATATCGAGATTTGATTAAGATTGATGATCCTGAAAAACGTGAATATTATGAACTGGAAACGATCAATAACGCCTGGACCAGCCGTGAACTAGAACGCCAGATTCATTCTCAGCTTTATGAACGTCTCTTGATGAGTTCTGACAAGGAAAAAGTCCTGGCTGTGGCTCGCAAGCAGCGTATTCCAGAAACACCTCAGGAAGTTATCAAGGATCCCATGGTCTTGGAATTCCTGGGCTTGGAACGAAACCCTGAATATTACGAGAGGGATCTTGAAACAGCCATCATCAATCACCTGCAGCGTTTCTTGTTGGAACTTGGAAACGGTTTTGCCTTTATCGCAAGGCAAAGAAGAATTCTCCTTGAAGATGACCTTGCCCGAAGATAACGAGACCATTCTAGCAAGTGAGTTCAAACTTTACATGCCGAGCAAGGAACAGCTGATCGCTGAAGTTAAACAGATCCGTGAGGATTTTGAAAAAATACATGCTGAAAGGTCCTAGGTTTTTAAGAAATTACCTATAAATTTCCCAAAATTTTGGTGTTTATAGGTAGGATTTTAGTTTGTGCGTGATGAAACGAGGCGTTTTCGGGCAAATGAACTGTATTTTTGGCCAAAAACGGCCTTATTCAGGGGCTTTCCAAGAGTGTTTTACAAGAATTTTCTTCTTTAGCGTGAATTTTTACCTATAAATGCGATTCTTTTCGGCAATTTATGGGTAAAATCAGCATAAACAGGCTAAATCGATGAAGCCCTTGGCTTTGGGTTGAATTTGAAAGCCTTCGACTTGTATCCCTTGAATGTTTTGCCATAAAAATCACAGGGTTTTTATGATTTTTTGTTGCCGATTACGTGAACTTTTATAAATTTCAAACAGAAATTTTTAACTCTGGCGCCTTGTGACGCCTTATAAAAGGTCGCAAATATGCAGATTGATTTGAATAATGTCGATTGGAAGACTCTCCCCTTCGGTTACTCCGACACCGATTACAACGTTCGTTGCTACTACCGCAATGGCCAGTGGGGCAAGATTGAAGTTTCCTCCGACAAGAACATCAGCATCCACATGGCCGCTACCTGCCTCCACTACGGTCAGGAAGGTTTCGAAGGCCTGAAGGCTTACACCGGCAAGGATGGCAAGGTCCGTCTGTTCCGCGTGGATGAAAATGCAAAGCGCATGCAGAGCACTGCAAACCGCGTCCTCATGGCTGTTCCGCCTATCGAACTTTTCCGCGAAATGGCTCACCTGGTGACCAAGCTGAATGCTCGCTTCGTTCCGCCCTATGGCCATGGCGCAACCCTTTACATCCGCCCGCTCCTCATCGGTACTGGCGCAGAAGTTGGCGTGAAGCCCTCCGACGAATACCTGTTCATGATGTTCGTCTGCCCGGTTGGCCCCTACTTCAAGGATGGCTTCAAGCCTGTTGACATGATGATCAGCCGTAACTACGACCGCGCCGCTCCTCAGGGTACCGGTACTGTGAAGGTTGGCGGTAACTACGCTGCTTCCCTCCAGTCTCTTGCCGAAGCCAAGAAGCTGGGCTACTCCAGCACCATCTATCTGGATGCCAAGGAAAAGAAGTACATCGACGAATGTGGTCCGGCAAACTTCTTCGGTATCAAGGGCAAGTCCTACATTACCCCGAAGTCCGAATCCATCTTGCCGTCTATCACCAACAAGAGCTTGCAGCAGCTGGCCGAATACCTGGGCTACACTGTTGAAAAGCGTCCGGTGGCTTTCGAAGAACTGGCTGACTTCAGCGAAGCAGCTGAATGCGGTACCGCAGCTGTGATTACCCCGATCAAGAAGATCGTGGACCCCGTTGCTGGCAAGGAATTCACCTACGGCGATGGCAAGAATCCGGGCCCAGTCTGCACCGAACTCTTCACCAAGTACACCGCTATCCAGTTCGGTGAAGCTGAAGACCCGTTCGGCTGGACTGAAGTGGTTGACCTGTAATCAGGTCGCTTCGCTTTGAGGGCGGCCTTTGGCCTTTGAGGTATGAGGTCGCCACTACGTGGCTAGAGGCTTTACGAAAAAAGCTCGCGATGGTTGTCGCGGGCTTCTTGTTTTATGACGCTTTTTTCTTAAGAAAAACTTACAACGCGGTGTAAAAATATTATATCTACCTCTGTAAGGAGTATTTGAGGTATTTATGACGATGTTCCAGATTGGCTTTCTGGTAACGGCCCTTGGCTTTATGGGGCTCGACATACTGGGGGCCGTGCTATCGTTTAAGAAAGGCGGACCGGCAGGTAGACTGCTGGGTGTTACCTGTACTTTCTGTTCTTTGGTTGTCTTGACTTATTTGGCAAGCGTTATGAGTGTGGAGTATTTTTCCTACTCCTGTTTTACCAGTTTGCATTACATATGTGTGATGTCCATGTTGGTTTGCGTGGTGGCATTTACGTTCCATCTTGTGGAACTGGCTGACCGGCCTTTTGTGCCCTATGTAAATAAGTTGCTCCTGATACTGGTTAGCCTTGATGCGGTCTGCTGGATTATCAATCCTTTTAAGGAAATCATGTTGAGCTTTGCGGCTCGTCCAGAGGGATTCAACCGGTTTGACCTGGTTCCAAGTGTTCTCTTTGGGTTGCATCTGACGTTTACCTACGTGATGGCCGCTGTGGTAGTTTGTTTGCTGGTTTACAAGTGGGTCCGCTCCGATAGGGATTATCACCGCAAGTATCGTTTTGCATTGCTGGGCTTTTCAACGGTGGTCATGTTCAGCGCCGTGTCGGAACTGTTCCCCGGATTCTTGGGCTCGTCCCGTCTTGATTATACGGTCTTTGCGCTCAGCTTGGCGGCTGCCGCTTTTTACTGGTCTGCGTTTATCTTCTCGACGGAACGTTATGTCTATGACCACAGTGTTCCGCTGGAACTGCGAACCAACACCATGTTCGTGGTGACTGGTATTATCGGTACCACTTGCGGTTTGCTGATTTGCCTTGCTGCGTCAGTCAGTTTTGCGGGAATCATGGCGGTGGCTTCGGTTGTCCTTGCCATGATGGTTATTTCGGTGGTGGCACGTAAGACGGGGCACGAAGATCTTGGGTTCTGGATCCTGATTGCCTGTATTCTGGTGGCCATGCCTATTGTCTGGCTTTCGGCTGGAGGTGTGAGTAGCGGCGTGAACAGCTGGTTCGTTTACGAATTCTTCTATATCGCCTTTGCCCTGAAGGGGCGCCGCATGTACATCGCCATGGCAATCGCCTTTGTTCTAGATGGAGCCAGCTATGGCATTGGCTATTACCGCCCCGATTTCGTCTACCTTTTTACGAACATGGCCGACACCTACATCAGTACGGTGGCCTCCACCTTTGTGGTGGGCATAACGGTGGTGGTTACGGTACTCTACCAGAAGAACATCTATTACGATGAACAGGCCGCCCTCCAGGAAGCCTACAAGACCCAGGAACTGCTGAAGCGCGAAGCCGAAAAGGCCAACAACGCCAAGAGCGACTTCCTGGCCAGCATGAGCCATGAAATCCGTACGCCGATCAATGCGGTGCTTGGCATGGACGAGATGATCCTGCGCGGCGGTACGCCCGAAGAAATTGCGGAGTACGCCCGGAATATCAAGCTGGCAGGAAACATGCTGTTGTCTCTGGTGAACGACGTCCTTGATTTCTCTAAAATTGAAAGCGGCAAGATGAACATCGTCCCGGTGGAATACAGACTGTCTAACGTCCTGGCCGACTTGAAGACCATGATTGCGACGAAGGTGGAAGAACGTGGTCTGGAATTAAAGACCGAGATTTCTCCTGATTTGCCGTCGGTGTTGGTGGGCGATGATTTCCGCCTGCGCCAGATTATCATGAACTTGCTGACCAATGCGGTGAAGTATACGCCTAAGGGTTCCGTGACATTGAAGGTCTGGGGCGAGACCGCAGACTCGAAATGCAAACTTTATGTGTCGGTCAAGGACACGGGCGTCGGTGTTCGCGAAGAAGACAAACCGCGCTTGCTGGAATCCTTCAAGCGACTGGAAGAAACCCGTAACCGTGGCATCGAAGGGACCGGCCTTGGACTTTCCATTACCGAGAAGTTGCTTGAACTGATGGGAAGTTCTCTCCAGATCAAGAGCGAATACGGCAAGGGCTCCGAGTTCTATTTTGTGCTGTCCCAGGATGTGGTGGATGGGACAGCCATAGGAAACGCAGACCTTGAAAATGCAGATGGGCAAAAGTCTGTAGGCGTATTCCAGGAATGCTTCGAGGCGCCTGAGGCGAAGATTCTTGTGGTTGATGATAACCGCATGAACCTGATGGTGGTTAGGGGACTGCTGAAAAATTCCAGGATGCAGATTGACTGCGTGGAGAGCGGTCAGGAGTGTTTGAATAAAGTAGAAGAAAACTGCTACCAGGTTATCTTGATGGACCATATGATGCCCCAGATGGATGGCGTGGAAACTTTGGAACGGTTGAAGGCGAAGTCCAATAACAAGTCCGCTGAAGCCAAGGTGGTGGCGCTGACGGCCAATGCCATGTCGGGAGCCCAGGAGATGTACCTAGCTCGCGGCTTCGATGACTTCCTGGCGAAGCCTGTCCGCGGCTCCCTGCTAGAAAAGGTGCTCCTGCGGCACCTTCCGGCAGAGATGGTCCACATGAAGTCAGACGAGGCGGATGTTGCGAAACCTGAGGTGAAAACGGAATCGGTGTTGATCGATTTCGAGAAGGGGCTGGCCCTTTGCGTTAATGACAGGGGACTGTACAAGGAAGTGTTGCAGTCCTTGCCCGACGAACATTTTGACTACTACCTCCAGGAGTATTACGAAAAGTCTGACTGGGCCAACTACCGGGTCAAGGTTCATGCCTTGAAGTCTTGCCTGGTGAACGTGGGGGCCGACAAGGTCTCCCTTATGGCGAAGAAGCTGGAAGATGCCGCTAAGGAAGAGAATTTCAAGGTGATTTTTGAGTCCCATCCGGCCTTGATGGAAGAATTCCGCAAGGTTCTGCTGGATATCCAGCGTTATTGCGATGATACCCTATGTTGACTTAAATACCGTGATTTACTAAATTTGCGCTCACTGTGAGAATAGAAATTGCACAAACCTTGACTGAACCCGAAGACCGCCAGGTGGTCTGGTCCCATGCCGATGCCCCTGAACTCTTCGACGAACTGCACCTAAAGGGCGATCTGGTAGCTCAGGTGCTGGTTAGCCCCGAAGGCGACAACAAGTGGCTTGTGACTGGCTCTATCTCTGGCGTTCAGACGCTGACCTGCTCCCGTACTCTTGAACCGTTCGATCGACCCTTCTCCACTGAAATCGTGGTCGAAGTTGAACGTCTTCAGGTGGCCAAGCAAGAATTGGACGAGGAAGATGTAGACGTTTTTGCCTACAAGATTCCCCAGGGGCAGTACTTCGTCGATGTTTCCGAGTGCGTTCGTGAGCTAATTATACTGCAAGAACCGCAAGCACCCGTGAAAAATCCCGACGAAGATTTTATCTTTGTAACAAACAATCAAGCTGGCGAAGAATCCGATGGTGAAAAGCCTATGGATCCTCGCTGGGACAAACTCAAGGCCCTCAAAGACAAAATGTCTAAGGGTAACTAGACTAACAGGAGTTAAAAATGGCAGTACCTAAAAGAAAAACCTCTACCGCTCGTCGTGACAAGCGCCGCACCCACTGGAAGATGGACGTGCCCGCTATGGCTACCTGCGATCATTGCGGTTCCGTGAAGCGTCCGCACCGCGTGTGCCCGGTTTGCGGTTTCTATAACGGTGTCGAAGTTGTCGACATGAAGGCCGAAGCCTAATTTAATTGATTATATTAAGGTAAGTTCCGGCATGCGCCGGGGCTTACTTTTTTTGATGTATAAGGAGTTATTGTGGTTAAAGTTGCACTGGATGCCCTGGGTGGCGATTTCGCTCCCGACGTTGTGATTGAAGGCGCCATTAACGCTGCCAACAAGGATGCCGATCTGCATATTGTTTTGTGCGGACCTGAGGCCGAGGTCAAGGCTGGTCTTGAAAAGCGTGGCTACACCGGTCACGGCATTTCTGTGGTTGACGCACCGGATCCGGTGGCCATGGATGAACATCCTGTACAGGTCCTCAAGAAGAAGCCTCATTCCGGTCTGGTGACTTGCGTCGCCCTCCAGAAGAAGGGTATGGTCGATGCTTCCGTCAGTGCCGGTAACTCTGGCGCCATGATGGCCAGCTGCCTTATGCTTCTTGGCAAGACCACCGAAAAGTTTGGCCGTCCGCCTATCGGCTGCGTGATCCCCACCGCCGAAAAGCCCATCGTCCTCGTGGATGCTGGCGCTAACGTAGATGAACGCGCTTCTGTACTCGTAGACTTCGCTATTGCAGGTTCTGCATTTGCCGAAACCTACTTCGGTCGCGAAAAGCCGAAGGTCGGTCTCGTGAACATGGGCGAAGAAGAACACAAGGGTCCCGCAGTTTGTCAGGAAGCCTATCAGCTTCTCAAGAACGCTCCCGTGAACTTCATCGGCAACATCGAAGGCGAAGACCTGATCATGGGCAAGGCCGACGTGGCTGTTACCTCTGGCTTTACAGGCAACGTAATCCTCAAGATGATCGAAGGCTTCTACGAAATGCATCACAAGATGTTCGGCAACATCGATTCCGAAGCTGGTCGCAAGTTCGACGAAATGTGGGACTACCGCATGACCGGTGGCGCCTTGCTCCTGGGTCTCAACGGCACCGGCATTATCGCTCACGGCCGTTCCGACGCTCTGGCTATCGAAAAGGCTGTTGAAGTGGCTGCCAAGTACGCCCGCCTCGGCGTGGCTAAGGCTGTGAACGCTCGTTTGTCTGAAATCAAGGACGAAGAAGCTCCCGCTCAGGCATAATCCGCGGATTGTCATCCTGAGCGGAACGAAGTGAAGCGAAGGATCCAGTGACGAACGAAAAAAGACAGGACTGAAATCCTGTCTTTTTTTTACAAATTCAATTTTACCCTCGATACGACTTTTGCGTATCATTATCATTTAAACTTGGGAATGGGAGCCCTCACCATGAGGGTTCCCTAGAATCTTTTTTGGGGAGAATTGTTTAGGAGATTGGTGTTACTCCACCATTACACAACGGACGGAGAAACTATTGGACTTATTTATCGAAACGATTTGAAATGCAGAGCTGGAATTACTTGCCCACGACGCGCTTGATCTCTTTTCCGCTTTTTCCTCGGGATAATTTCATCGTCCTTGGCGCTGGAGCCGTTATCGCCTCCGCAGGCAATAAGCATGATCGCGGCGATGGACATCACGGCAAGATTCTTGAATATATTCATATGTTCTCCTAATTTATTCCCAGAAAAAAGATGTAAACATTCAACAAAAAGGCTCCAGGACTAGGCCCGTCCCGATGATGTTTTGCGTAAAATATAAAATCCTTGACCTTGTTCTAATGCGCTTAATCCTTTGATGCTCAAAGAGATTGCCTTTTTAGTGACGTAAGTCTTTAGACACCTTTTTATATCATTGAATTTGGACTGGCCCCTCCTGTTTGCGGTATGATTTTTGTAATTTTGTGACGTATATTACAAGTCGTTGTTTTACACTCAAGGAAAAACATGTCTAAGACCATTCTTCTTTTCCCGGGCCAGGGTGCCCAGTATGTTGGTATGGGCCAGACTCTGGCTTCTACTTTTGAACCTGCCAAGAAGATCATGCAGGAAGCTGACGAAATTCTCGGCTTCTCCCTGTCCAAGCTCATGGCTGAAGGTCCGGAAGACGTTCTCAAGAGCACCGACAATACCCAGCCCGCTCTCTTCACCGTTTCTGCAATGGTGATGGAACTTCTCAAGTCCGAAGGTTTTGAATTTGACTACGTTGCAGGTCACTCCCTGGGTGAATACTCTGCAATCTATGCCGCTGGCGGTTTCAGCTTCGCCGATGGTCTCCGCCTGGTCCGCACCCGTGGCGAACTGATGGCCTCTGCCGGTTCCAAGAACCCCGGTGCCATGGCTGCCATCATGGGTCAGGACGAAGCAAAGATTATCGAACTCTGCGAATCCGTGAAGGATGCAGGTGTCGTGGTTCCGGCAAACATCAACTGCCCGGGCCAGATCGTGGTGTCCGGTGCCGTCGAAGGCGTGAACAAGCTGGTTGAAAACTGCGCTGCTGCTGGCATCAAGGCTATCCCCCTGGCCGTGTCCGGTGCTTTCCACTCTCCGCTGATGCAGTTCGCTCAGCCGGGTCTCGCCGAAGCTATTGCAAAGACTACCTTCAACGATGTGGCTAAGCCGGTCATCGCTAACGTCATTGCAGAACCTGTGACTTCCGGCAAGGAAATTGCAGACCTCCTGGTCCGCCAGCTGGTGTCCCCGGTCCGCTGGAACGACTGCATGAACAAGGCTATCTCCCTCGGTGTAACCCAGGGTGTTGAAGTGGGTTCCGGCAAGGTTCTCATGGGTCTCATGCGCAAGATCAGCCGCGACGTGAAGGTCACCCCCGTCGAAACCATCGAAGCTTTTGCAGCCCTGAAGGGCTAATAGGTCGGCACTTCGTGCCTTGAGGCATGAGGTCGCTCACTACGTTCGCTTTGAGGTTGTTAGGCTTTAACCTCATACCTCAAAGGGAGCCGAAGGCGACCGACCTCGCACCTGACTGCTAAACTTTTAATTTATGAGGAACTATCAAATGGGTAAACTTACTGGCAAGAAGGCTATTGTTACTGGTGCTTCCCGCGGTATTGGTCTGGCTATCGCTACCAAGCTGGCTCAGGAAGGCGCAGACGTCGCAATCCTTTCTACCTCCGTGAAGGAAGACTTGGCTGCCAAGTTGAGCGCCGAACTGGGTGTGCAGGTCAAGAGCTATGCCTGCAACGTTGGCGACTCCGAAACTGTACAGAACGTGTTCAAGCAGATCATTGCTGATATGGGTACCGTGGATATCCTGGTGAACAACGCCGGTATCACCCGCGACGGCCTGCTGATGCGCATGAAGGACGAAGACTTCGACGCCGTCATCCAGACCAACCTCCGTTCCGTGTTCCTCTGCACCCGTGCCGTGGCCCGCACCATGATGGGCAAGCGCACTGGCCGTATCGTGAACATCACTAGCATTAACGCTATCCGTGGCCAGGCTGGCCAGGCCAACTATGCCGCAGCCAAGGCCGGTATCATCGGCATGACCAAGTCCAACGCCATGGAATTCGCTTCCCGCGGCATTACCGTGAATGCTGTGGCTCCTGGCTTTATCGGCACCGACATGACTGCCAAGATGGACGACGCTACCAAGGAAAAGTACGCCGCTTCTATCCCCCTGCAGCGCATTGGCAACCCCGAAGATGTGGCCAAGGCAGTGGCATTTTTGGCATCCGACGACGCTTCCTACATTACCGGACAGGTATTGGGCGTTGACGGGGGCTTGAACGCTTAACGATTTTTTACTAAATTAAACTCAAACACTTAATCCAAAAATGGAGACTAAAATGAACGAAGAAATTTTTAAGAAGGTTGTCGACGTTATCGTTGCCAAACTCGAAGTTAAGGCTGAAGATGTGAAGCCGGAATCCGAATTCGGTAACGACCTCGGTGCTGACTCCCTCGACCGCGTCGAACTGGTTATGGCTCTCGAAGACGAATTCGAAGTCGAAATCCTCGACAGCGATGCAGAAAAGTTCCAGAAGGTTTCCGACGTTGTCGCCTTCATCGAATCCAAGAAGTAATTTCTTGATTTGTTGGAATTAAGCAATCGAATTTAAAGCGGTCCCTGGAACTTCCCGGGGCCGTTTTATTTTTGTGCGGTTGGGCGGTCTTTTTATCTTTACGTATTATATTCAGTATGCGGATCCAACCCGCGTTTCCCCATAGGAGATAAATTTGGAAAACGAAAATTTATTGCACAAAGTATTAAAGCTCTGGTTTCGCCAGAAGTCCGAGGACGGGCTTGAGGCAAAGCTTGGGTACAGATTCAGAGATCCGGAACTGCTGGCTCATGCCCTGGTGCATCGTTCCTTCCTGACAGGAAAGGATATGCCCTACGAGAGCAACAACGAACGTCTGGAATTTCTGGGCGATTCCGTGCTCAACATGCTTACCACCGAGTATCTGTACCGCAACTATCCCAACGACCCGGAAGGTGATCTTTCCAAGCGCAAGAGTGCCATCGTGTCGGGTCACGCCTGCGCCCAGTCCAGCAAGGAATGGGGCTTGAGCGAATATATCAAGATTGGAAAGTCCGAGATGAAGATGGGTGGCCGCGGCAAGGAAACTATTGTGGCTGACGCCTACGAAGCCGTACTTGGTGCTGTATACCTGGATGGCGGTCTGGAAGAAGTCCGTGCCATTCTCAACAAGTTCCATTTCCCTCGCATCAAGGAAATCATTGTGGCCGACGATTTCGTAAACCACAAGAGCGCCTTGCTGGAATACCTGCAGGGGAAGCGTCGTACGTCGCCGGTTTACGTCTTGATTGGCGAAGACGGCCCGGAACATCAGAAGGTGTTCACCACCGAAGTCCACATCAACGATAAAACCTACGGTCGTGGTTCTGGCCCCAATAAGAAGAAGGCCGAACAGGAAGCGGCCCGCGTCAGCCTTGAAATGCTCTTGGCTGAAGACGCCGCCAACTCCGCTGATGATGCAGACAAGTCCGCCGACGCAAATTCCAAACCCAAGAAACAATCCGCACGCCACGTTGGCTTGCCTTAGTTGAGACGAAAGATGAATTTTAAGAAAGTTGCTTTTGGTTTAATGATGCCTCTGGCGGTGTCCGCAGTTTTGATCGCCTGCAATGAGTCTGGTTCCAATTCGGGTAAGGGCTCTGCATCAAAGGCTGCCGTTTCTGAAGCGGATTGCCCGATTCTGCCTATGGATCCCGAAGCTACTGGCGAGTTTGACCCGGTGGCTTCCAAGGAGGCTCGCCCCTGCGGTGCCATTACCTTGTGGGGTTCCGCCATGCCCAAGTCCTTCAACATGTGGGAAGACTACAACAGCTTCTCTGCAGAGTTGATGGGCATGATGTTCGAACCGCTGGTTTCCCTCCATAGTACCGAAGACAAGGAAGTTGGAATTCTGGCAGACAGCTGGAGCGTGGGCGAAGACGGCAAGACTTTTACTTTCCACGTGGACCCTCGCGCCAAGTGGAGCGACGGCAAGTCCATTACCGCCGAAGATGTGCAGTACTACTACGACGTGATCATGGACGAGAAGAACCTGACTCCCATTTTCAAGGTGGGACTTTCTCGCTTTGACCGTCCCGAAGTTGTGGACAGCTTGACCATCAAGATGACCGCCAAGGAAATTCACTGGGGCAACTTCTGGGAAGCGGCCGGTATGCTGGCATTCCCCAAGCATGCCTGGCAGGGCAAGGACTTCAACCAGATCCGTTACGATTTCCCGGTGGTATCTGGCCCCTACATCATCAAGACCTTCCGTGAAGACCGCTATGTGGAACTGGCCCGCCGTGCCGACTGGTGGGGCTTCAAGAAGAACTGGAACCGTGGCAAGTACAACTTCCAGAAGATCCGTTACCGCTTCATGAACGACCAGACCAAGGCCTTGGAAGCATTCAAGAAGCAGGACTTCAACGCCTACGCTATCTACACCAGCAGCATCTGGATGAAGCAGACTGACTTCGATGCCGTGCAGAAGGGCTGGGCCGTAAAGCAGCGCATCTTCAATAAGGAACCTATCGGTTTCCAGGGCATGGCCATCAATATGCGCAAGCCCGAGTACCAGGATGTTCGCGTCCGTCGTGCCCTGAACTTTATGCTGAACCGCGAAGCCATGAACGAAAAGTACATGTACGGTCAGTACTTCCTGCAGAACAGCTACTATCCTGACTTGTGGCCCAACAATACCAACCCCAAGGCCACTATGTACAAGTTCAATCCGGACAGTGCCCGCGCCCTCTTTGCGGATGCGGGTTACAAGGTGAATGGTCAGGGTGTTCTGGAAAAGGATGGCAAGCCTTTTGCAATTAACTTCATTACCAGCAGCGAAGACCTGCGTCATCTGACGCTCTTCCAGGAAGACCTGAAGAAGATCGGCGTGGTGGCCACCATCGAACAGATGAGCCAGAGCACCTTGCGTAAGCGTCTTGACGATGCGGACTTTGACCTTTACTGGGTGAACTGGGGCGCAGGCCGACTTCGTGATCCCGAGGCCAGCTGGTCCTCCAAGACGGCTATGGACAAGGGCACTAACAACTTGAGCGGTTTGCAGGATGCCGTGGTGGACAGCCTGATTGAATTGCAGAAGACTGAATTTGATTTGGCGAAGCGCAACGAAATCCTGAAGGCACTGGATAACCGTCTTTCCGAGATTGTGCCTTACGTTCTGATGTGGCAGTGCGATCACCACCGCATACTGTACTGGAACCGTTATGGCATGCCCGAAAAGGTTCTGGACAATTTCAATCGCGAAGACGCCATCCCCGTTTACTGGTGGGTGGATCCGGTAAAGTCTGCAGCTCTCGATAAGGCCATGAAGGCTGGCGAAGCCCTGCCCATTCCTGAATATGATGTAAAGTAATTGCGGATGACCGCCATGGTATAAACGAAATGCCCGTCAGGCGACGGGCATTTTTAAGTCTGCATTTTTTTTGCGGTTACTTCTTTTTGGAACCTGTTTCCTTTAGTAAGTCGCTCAAGTGTCGGGGCGGGAGTCTCAGGCTCAGCCCCATGTAGATATTGTCCCATAGACCGTCGGCGTGGGCCCATCCCAGTTCTATTCCTAGAACGTTTCCCAGTTCCGCGAACCCCGCCAGATAGGTGGTGGGCATGTCCTTGTCAAAGATGTAGCTGAAGCGGACGCCTCCGTTCAATCCTTCGCCGATATTGATTTCTGCGGTGGCCATTGGGGCTGCTGCCTGGTGGATGTTTTCTTCATCGCAGCTGGTGTCAAAATGCCCGTTGCAATGTTCGTAGGTCACGTTGTTCCAGGAGATTCCTCCGCCTAGGCCGATGGCGAATTGCCTTGTGAATTCAAAGACAAGCAAGCCAACTGCGTATCCGGTGATGGCTGTGACGGAATCATTTTCGGTTTCGAAATCCTTGAACGGTTCGGCTTCGCTTGCTTCCCCGAAGGTGAGGTTGATGCCGCCTAGAGCCTGGAGGTAGATTCCGAAGGAACTTGGTGTACTGCTGGTCTGTACAGATGAAGTGCTGTTATGATTTTCCCAACCGTCATCGTAGGATTTGTATTCTGCGGCAGGAGAGTTTGTGGAAGGCTGCTTGGTGTCGAGCCAGGGATTGCGGGGTTTACCCCACACGAACCTGCCCATGAGTCCGTCCCTCAGGTCGCTGTCGTCAAATATGACGCGGTCTCGCCAATGGTCTCCCTGAACAAGGTCAGCGCTTGACCGTCTGCCGTCCAGGTTAATCGAAAAGACGACCCGGCTTGACTGGATTTTATAGTTGAACAGTTCTCGGCCGTTCAGGTAGTAGACGCCCTCGATGCCGTCCTTTGTTTTTACTAGCAGTCTTTTGCCGTATCCTTGTTCCAGTTCAAAATACAGGCCGCCGTTCGCCTTGCTTGCGTTAGCGCGGCTCTGTCGGACCAGTTCCACGAAGATGGGGGCCAGGGCGCCGCTGTTGTCGCTGTGGTGGATGATCTTCCCGCAGGCGTTGTACCATTGGCGGATCCGGTCGTTCAGGTCGTTGATGGCGCCTCGGTTTTCTTCTAGGCTAAAGTTGTAGCTGACTTCGACGCCCTTGGAAAGGGGTTCCGGAGTGTAGCTGCCTTCGAGAGTGAAATAGCGGGTGGGGTAGAAGGCGTCGACCTGCAGGGCTTCATAACACTGGTTGATGGCCTGGCGCCTTTGTTCGATAGCGTTTGAAAGTCTGTTGGGGCTCAGGCGGATTTCGCCGGTGAGCTTGAAATACTGGGTTTCGAACTTGGGAAGTTCATACTGGTAGAAGTTTCCGCAGGATTCATCGATTTCTTCGGTAATGGAAATCGTGCCGCATCGGTCATTCATCACCTCGATATCGGCGGCGGTGCGCCACAGTTCATCTAGCTGCTCCCTTTCGGCTGCGGAGAACTTGCCGCTGTTTCGCATTTCCCTCAGTTGGGAAATGTATGCCTTGAGTACGGCAGGGTCCTGTTGGGACATCACCAGTTGAGGGCTTGCGAAGGCAATCCCGGCCGCCAGGCTAAACAACACCATAACCAATTTGCGTATCATGCTGAATGTAAATATAAGTTAAACAATAAAAAAGAACATCCCGCAATGGGATGTTCCTTAAAGCTTGTGAGATTTTCAACTTAGAAGTTGAAGTCTACGCCTGCATAGAGACCGGTTGCATCGCCGTCCATGTCGCCAGAACGGAAGATGAGACGTGCATCCAGGAGGATCTGCGGGTTGAGGGCGAACTTACAGCCCAGCCACAGGTTGAACTGGGAGTCGCCGCTGTCGTCAGCGCCCCATTCGTTACCCTTGTCGTCTTCCCAGGTATCTTCGGTGAGCTGCAGCTTGAACTTCAGGCCCAGATAGGGGATAAAGATCTGGTTGGGAACGGCGAAGTCCATTTCGCCAGCAATGTGGATTTCGAGACCGCGTTCGTAGTTGTCGTGTTCGAAACCCCAGTCAAGGCCGGCTTCGGTACCGAAGGAGAGGCCCTGAACGCCCTGGATCGGCATAGAGAACTGGCCGCCCAGGTAAATGGAAACTTCGCTATTGGAAGGCGGATGGCCGTTGACGCCGTCGTCATCGTTACCGATGGGGAGACGCAGGTCGATGAAACCGCTAACCATGGGGGTAATCTGATAACGGCCGCCGATGGTCAGGTCGCGGAGACCGTCGCCACCGTTGGTGCAGCCCTGGCAATCCACTTCGCTCCAGAACTGGTAGCCCCAGCCCTGCAGAGAAAGTTCCAAGTTCTGGATGACGGTGTAACGTGCGCCCAGGTTGAGGCCTGCCTGAGACCATTCATGGTGCCAGTCGTAGTAGAGGCCGCCATGGAGGGTTCCCTTGCCTGCTTCCTGAACCGGGAAATAGTCCCAAGTTGCGAATGCTGCAGAGGCTGCGATAGCTGCTGCTGCGATAATTTTCTTGAACATAAACATCTCCTTAGTTTTTCAAACCAGTCCAAAATGTAGAAAAGGTTAGACGTTTTTATATGTTAAATAATATTATCGTAAGTTTTTGTGACCGCCACCAAAAAAAGGGCCTGCCTTGCGGCAGAACCCTTTGTAATTCCAGTCTAGCGAGCGCTAGCAGGGAATTAGAAGTTGAACTTGGCGTTCACGTCGATGGTCAGGTCCATATCGTCGCCAACGAGATGTTCGTTGCCGAGGCCCAGGCCGACGGATGCGTCAAGAGAAATCATCTGGTTGATGGAGTAGCCTACGCCAACATAGGGGAAGATACCCAGGTCGCCAGTGTGGCCTTCGCCAACATTGTCGCCATCATAGGTGTACTTGCCCAGTTCCATGACCAGGTCCAAGCCTACGTACGGAGAGACAGGGCCGCCCAGAGCGAAGCCAGCTTCTGCACCGATGTTCAGCTTCCAAGGAGGAGTGGTCTTGTCGTCGCCGGCAGTTTCGAGAGCGAGGCCAGCTTCGGTACCCAGGTCGATCATGCCGAAGTTCTGAGAGAACTGGACACCTGCGTGGAAACCGATTTCGCCATCTTCACCGACAACTTCGTCAGCACCGATGGGGAGGGTTACGTCCAAGAAGGCGTTCATGGTGGGCATGAACTGGTAGCGGACCATGATCGGCAGGTTGTCGAGACCATCGGACTTTGCGTCTTCGCCATCATAGTGGGTGAACAGACGGTAGTCAAGAACTACGCCCAATTCCAAGTTCTGGATCACGGTGTAGCGTGCGCCAACGTAGAGGTCTGCTGCAGACCACTTGTCTTCGGGCATCTGATACTTGAAGCCGACTTTAGCCTGGCCCTTGCCTGCTTCGAGAACGGGGAACTTGTCCCAGGTTGCAAAGGATGCTGTTGCAGCCAGAGCGCCTGCGAGTGCAATCTTCTTGATCATCTTTTTTGTCTCCTTGATAGGGTTTTGAAGTGTTTTCGTAATAAATATAATATGCTGAATGTAATAATGTAAAGAGAATACGTTTTTTTTGGGTGATTTTTTTTCACAAATGTATGACGAGTACGCTAATTCGTTGATTTTCGACGGTTTACGGCTTGCGTAAAGACGGACGGAATGGTGCGCATGTGTGATGTGTGAACAGCTGTTGCGGTATGTCACAATGGAAGACCCATATTAAGTGAAAATCCCCTTTTTTACGAAATAATGGGTATCTTTGTAAAGTAAGGATTACAGAGGTGGAATTATGAAGATGAGATTCAATTTTATCCTGTGTGCCATGCTGCTTGCCGCCAGCATGGTTTTTGCTGCTGGAAACAGCTTTTTTTCCTTGAATTTGCAGGTTTCTTCGGTTGTTTGCGGTTTTGGTTGCGTTACGCAGGATTCTGTGTTCTACCTAAAGCAGGAAGCTGCTAGGTGCGGGGGCCCCGCAGGGCCTGCTGGTAAGACTTGTGTGCAGTCTGTAAAGGCAACACCCGATAGCCTTTACTACCTGCTGGAAAAGCACTGGATCGGTGCAAAAAGCAAGCACACCCTCAGATTGGAATCCAATATCGACCTGGGAGAAATTTCTGCCGATGGTTCCTGTGCCGTCAATCATAAGCCGTTGCCGTTCCGTGTTAGCAATGAATTTTATGGTGATGGCAAGAAAATCACCAATTTGTGCTACCATAGTTCCAAAATGAGCGGACCGGTCGGTCTTTTTGAATCAATCGACAATGCAAACATCTCTAACTTTACCATTGAAAACGTCCGCATTATCATTGATGGCGAAAGTGAAAAGGGCGAAGATTATTATCCGGTGGGAGCCCTTGTTGGTCGAATCAGCCTGTCTTCTATTGACAAAGTCAAGCTTTCCAATGTCCAGATTGATGCACCTTTTGCAGGTGCCCTCGTTGGTGTACTGAACAATTCCACTGTCAAGAATTCTGTTGTGGAAGATGGTATCAGCATTGTCAACAACACCAAGATCACTAGCGGTTTTGCCGGTTCCAAGGTTATGGGGAATGCCTATAACTCCACGGTCAAGAGCACGAACTATGGATATGGAGTATTCCTTGGCGGTATCGCCGGTGTGTCTGTCCGTTCTCAGGCAGACCCTTCTTTCAAGGATACTCGTGTTAATGCTGTTGTGCAGAACATCCCTGCAGATAATAATTCTGCCCTGGGTGGCGTTGTGGGTATGATGGCCGCCTCCTTCGACTCTGTTCTCAATGTGACCTCCGGTTCCCAGGCTGGCGAAGAAGTTGCCAGGATTTCTGGCGGCAGCGCCATGGGTGGCCTCGTTGGTTTTGCCGGCGTGCTTTATGAAAACGGTTCCCAGCAGGAAGGTTCCATTAACATCATCAAGTCCTCTTTCAATGGTGAAATTTCTGATGGTTCCGTGGGAGGCGTATCTGTTAATAGCGTTCTCCAGAAGAATATCTTTGCCGGTGGCCTTGTGGGTCGTGATTCTCTTCTTGGTATGTCTAGACTGCTTATCAAGAATAGCCAGGCGGAACTTTCTCTGAAGGATTCTCTCAAGGTTGAAGGTATTTACCGCTATGCAGCCGGTGGTATCCTTGGTGCAAGTAACCGCTGTCTCGGCGGTGATTCCGATACGATTTACGTTTCTATCAAGGAATCCCGTTCTCAAGGAAATATTCGTATTGCCGGATCCGCCAAGGATGTTGATGGCCTTCATGTTCAGGCCTTTGTGGGTGGCATTGCCGGTGACGCCTGTTTTGCTACCAATGGCGATGGGTTGTCCAAGGATACGTCTTCTGTGAATATCGATGTTCGTACAAAGACCGCCTATGGTGACTTGATGTCCAACGGCTTTACCGTATTTGACTCGGTTGTTGTGGGCGGCGTGGTTGGCTTTATGAATTCTGCCACGGCCAAGGCTCTGCCTCTTACCGAAATTTACTATGACGGTGCCATCGAAGTGGCTGACAGTTTGAATACTGTTGTTGTGGGTGGTGTTGTCGGTACGTATCCGAACCTTAATGGCGGAAAGGCTGTTGATTTTAATAGCATCTTTGTTCGTTCCGAAAACCTGATTAAGTTGAATGCGGTTCATGCCGATCCGGTAACTCGAACCTATAATGACAATCAGGTGGCTAAAATTGGTGGTGTCTGCGGTATCTGTCGCGAACTCCACGATGTGTCCTCTGTGGCCGTAGTTGCAAATATTACTGCAGAGGGTACTTTCTCGGGTGACACCCTTCTTATGGGTGGCATGGTTGGCCAGTCTGTGAATGTGAATGAAAAGGATACCGTGTCCATTGTAGGTGCTTTTAGCGTTGGTAACATTCTGGTAAATGCTACAATGGAAGGTAATTCCAAGAATGACAAGGGTGTTAAAAGGTTGGCTTACCTTGTGGCCGATCAGCAAACGAAAGCATATAGCATCAAGTCCTGCTACCACTACGGTGAAGACGATCTGGATGTTGGTCCCTTTGGTGGAAAGGGTGTTGCTGGAGACTGGACCGAAGACACCAATATCAAGTTCCTAATCCGTAACGGTGACGAGGCCAATCTCAATGCCAGCTACAATGGTGTACAGAAAAGTGCTGATGTGAAAAAGGAATCCTTTGCGGGTCTCCTGAACAGTGCCTTCGAAAACAGCAAGGACTATATCTGGTCTTTTGACAAAGATTACTATTTGGGAACTTTGCCCTTCCTTGCTCATGGTAGTTATTCTCCGACAATTCCCGAAGGAAAGGTCTCGTTTAAGGTGACCTTCCTGGGCTTTGACGACAAACAGTTGGTTGTGGTGAATGCAGATCCTGGTTCGGCTGCCAATGCTCCCGACGTTCCCGAAGTCGCAGGCTACACCTTTGTGAAGTGGGATAAGGATTTTTCTGAAGTTACGGGTGATCTGACTGTTAGAGCTATCTATGAAATCAACTCCTATACCGTCACCTTCCTTAAGGCCTTGGACGACACTATCTCGACGCAGCTTGTTGAGTATGGTAAATCTGCCGTTGTTCCCAGCGGTGTCAAGAAGATTGGCCATACCTTTACTGGTTGGGATAGCGATGACTACAAGGATGTCAAGAGTGACATCACTGTCTATGCAAAGTTTACGGCTAATGTTCATCAGCTGGTCTATATGGATGATGAAGATGGTGTGCTTGAAAATATTGAAGTTGCTTACGGAAGCGCAATCACATTGATGTCTGACATCGAGAAGGCTGCCGACGAAAAGTATTCCTATACCTTTGTCAAGTGGGTAATGGAAGATGGCTCTGATGTGATTCCTGCAACCATGCCCGATGAAGACGTGGTGTTGAAGGCTGTCTTTAAATCTGAAGCCGTTATGTATAAAGTTGTATTCCAGGATTTTGATGGAACAGAACTGCTGACCAAGGAAATAACTTATGAAGGTTCCGTTGAAACTCCTGCCGATCCGTCCCGTCTAGGTTATAAATTCATTGGCTGGAGCAGTGATGAATACAAGCAGGTAAAGGCAGATCTTGTAATCAAGGCTAAATATGAACAGCTCAACTATGCTGTTGTGTTCGAAGATTACGATGGCGATACCCTCAAGTTCCTGTCGCTGACTTATGGTGCAGAAGTGACTGCCCCTGCAGTACCGCGCCGTCAGTCTACGGAACAGTATGATTACACCTTCAAGGGTTGGACTCCTGCTGTAGAAAAGGTGACCGACAATGTTGTGTATGTGGCCGAATACGATTCTTCCCTGGTAAAGTACACCGTGTCCTTTGTAATCAATGGAACGGTTTATGAATCTCAGGTAGAATATGGCCAGGCAGCGGTGGCTCCCGAAGCTCCTGTTATTGAAGGTCTGACTTTTGTGGGTTGGGATTCCAGCTACACCGAAATTGTCGGTGATCTCAAGATCAACGCAATCTATGACACTATTAAATACAAGGTAGTCTTCAGGGATTACAAGGATAGCATCGTTTACGAAATGATGGTTCCCCATGGCGACACCATCCACTTGGCCAACAGCATGGCTCTGGATCGCAAGGCTACCGAAGATTATGTGTACTCCTTTAAGGGCTGGAGCGAAGCTCTGGGCAAGGTTATCCGCGACATGAATATAAAGGCCGTTTACGACTCTACCTACATTGGAAAGCCCAGTTCTTCCGCCTCTGAAGAACCTGCCTCCAGCAGCTCTAATCAGGTAGAAGTGCAGATTGTCTCTCCGAAGTTTGAACAGTCTGGCAACGCTATCCGCCTGTCTTTCAAGACCGAGGGTTCCGACGAACCTGCCACGGTGACTGTGCTTGACGAACTGGGAATGGTTATTGCTACGGCTACGGTCACTGACGGCTACTGGGAAATGGTGCCCGCTCCCAAGGGCAAGTCCTACGTAACTGTTGAAGTGGGTGGCAAGGTGATTTACCAGGAGTCCTACGAGGTAAAGAAGGAAGTGGTCATGCAGGCCAAGAGCTGGCAGATGGTTTCTGTAGTGGCAATGGATGAAAGCACCTTGAGCGCTTCTGAAATGAATTTCTACTGGTGGGATGAACTGAATCCTGTCGGAGAATACTGGCAGTATCGTTCCTATCGCGGTGGCCCCATTGATGAAACCCGCGGTTACTGGGTTGGCTCTGCAAGGGAAGTTGCCATTCCCCTTCGTGAAGTGGAAGTTTCTGCAGATGCCGAAATCCAGTGGAAACTGGATAACAAGTATAGCGGTTGGAATCTGGTGGCAAATCCCTATGGCTGGTACGTAGACCTTTCTAAGGGAAAAACGGAAGGTGACGCCGAGGTTATCTTCTGGCACTGGGATTCCGAACTGGGTGCCTACAGCGTTGCCGAAGTGGTTGGCCCCTATGAAGCGGTATGGGCTCAGGTGGATCACTCCACGGTGTTCAGCGTGAAGGCTGACCCTGATTACAATTATGCCGAGAAGAATGACCTGTCTGTTGCTGGAAAGGTTGCCTCTATGCGCAAGGGTTCCGCCCGTAAGGCTTCTGCGGATAACTGGAGTGTGGTTGTTGCCCTTTCCGACGATAACGGCAAGGTGGACTCCTGGAACATTCTGGGTGCCGGCAGCAGTGCCGAAACCTTGGATGAGCCTCCTTCTGGCATGGGCGACCGCGTGAATCTCTCGATCCGCGAAAGTGCCAAGGGTTCTGTTCTGGCCAAGAGTATCAAGGCTGTGGCATCGGAATACGAATGGATCCTGGACCTGAGTGCAAATACCGCCCGCGAAGGCAAGCTAACCTTTGAAGGTGTTGACGCCCTTAAGGAATTGGGTTACGTCATGTATGTGACTGTTGACGGTGAAACCAAGGAAGTGACCGACGGAAAGTCCCTGAATGTCGCCCTGAAGCAGGATGCCAAGCAGGTGCAGGTCCGTGTGGCTGCTCGCAGTGACATGGCTGTTGCCTCTGCCGCCCTGAACGGATTCAAGGTGTTGCAGAACGCAGGTTCGCTGCAGGTTGGCTTCAATGCGGCCGACGCATTGGCTGGGGCCAATGGCCACTACGCTCTGGTGAGTGTAAACGGCAAGAGCGTGGCCCGCGGCAACTTTGCCGCCCGCGCCGGCCAGAACGTACTTGATCTGCAGGCTCCCAAGTCCGGCCTTTACTTCATGCAGGTGAAGGTTGGAAGCCAGACCATGAACGCCAAGGTGATGGTGAAGTAACCTTTCGCGGTCCTAATAATTCTTGTTTAACCGTATGAGTTTAGCCACAGGGGCTTTGCCCCGGTGGCTTTCTTACAATACTCTTACAAGTAACTATATTTCCTATCGGAAGTATGTACTGAATAAAAGGGACTCTTATGGTGAGATTCTCGAAATTTTTGTGTGCCATGGCCTTGTCCGTGGTGAGTTTAGCAAGTCTTGCTATGGCGCAGGATGAAGAAGTCTATACGGTTTACTTCGACCTGAATCAGAAAAGTCGGCCGGGTAATGTTTTCCTGTCAGACGGTTTTATGCAGTCTTTTGAGGGTCCCGTTGATGATCAAGGTGGGGACGTGTTCCCCAGTATAGATCAAATTTTTAGGACGGATGGTTACTGCTTTGATGGTTGGACTTTGGAGCCTGAGAACAGCCTTGCTAGTTCATACGGTGGGATAACTTCGGCTTTGGTGGCTGCTTCCGGGACAGATGATGGCAATATCCAATTGTACGCCCGATGGACTGGTATCAATTGCATTAATCCGGCTACTGTGCCTGTAGAGATTGTTCCTGAGAACGAGGGGGCTAGCTTGCATGGAAGCATTCGGTTGCAGCAGTATTATTATTCGCAGTTGTCTCCGAAATTGGAGATGGATTCGATCTCAATTGCTCCCAACTCCACGACTTTTGAGATTCCCTGGAAGTTGATTTCAGTCGGCACTACAGAAGGGAATTCGGAATATGCTTCGTTTACGTTCCATGTCCTGGATTTGCCTGATGCGGGTTATGAACTTAGCGATATTGAGATGGTTCGTGATGAGGCTAGTGCTGTAAATGGATCCGTTTGTGATGATAGCTTTTCTTATGAGCGTGAAACACGGATTCTCAAAATTAAGCCGACAAGAGGTTGTAAGTACAAGCTGAAGGCTTCGTATTCCGCTTTGACCTATTCCTTGTCTTTTGAACATCCCATCGATGGTCAGGGCCTATTCTACGTGAAGGACGAATATGGTTATGGCTGGCCCAGCGGGGCCGTTGGCTATAGTATCGGGAGTGGGGATTTCCCCATTGTTTACGATATGAATGGTTGCCGATATGGCTGGGTTCCGGCCTCCGAGGAATTGGCTGAACAGTATAAGGGTGGCGTTGCCCTGGGGATGACTGCCGAACTTGCCGCAATCATGAATGCCGAAGATTCCTATTCCATGAAGTTGTCTAAGGTAGATCAGTGCAACATGGTGATGGACAAGTGGGAAAATGTTTTTTATGCGGATGAAGGGGGCTCTGTAGAAGTTGTACAGACTTACCCCAATGGCGATGAAGTAGACCTGGTTAAGCTTGAATTGAAAACCAATGTCAGCGGCGTTCCGGAATTGGATCTTCCTGTTCTATGGGGATATTCTATCCCTGTTACGGTTGTGCCCAAGCCTAAGGATGGCTACTCCTTACGTCAGATTTCCGTGGAGAAGGTAATCGATGGAGTTTCTGGAACCTTCGTGTTTAACGAAACGGCCAACGTCAATTTGATGGAAAGTGCAAACTGGACTATTTCTTTTGAACGGAGCTCGCCCCGCTATTACGCTTATGATTTCGAGTTGACTCCCGAAGAAATGGAGGACCTGTTCTTTGAAAGTGCGGTGATCCCCCAGCCGGATACGGTTTATTACGGCCAGTCCCATAGTAGGATGGTATTCCACAAGACAAAGGCTTTTTTGGGATGGTCCTTGATCCGCGCGAGTCGTAGGAGTGCAACCGACCGTATTTATGTTGACTTGCAGGAATTGCAGGATTATGGAAGCATGAACCCCAATGCGCCCACGACCCTCTATGCCGTGTGGAAGGACAAGGACGCCAGTGATGCAAAGGAAATTGCTGTTTTTGAAGAGGGCCATGCATCGGTCTGGGCTTACCAGTTTTTTGGAAAGGATACCTTGTTCCATGCCTTTGACGAGAATGGCAAGCTGTTCGCTTCCGATACTATGGGAGTTCAAGTCTGGTTCAAGGTTGTGCCGGACGAGAAATACGAATTTGTCAAAAACAGCGTAAAAGTTTACGCAATGGAATGCGAGACTGAATATAACTCCCTCGGAGAATCTGGCAGTGAAGAGGACGGGATGAGTTATAACTCGTTAGAGGAATTTCTTGAATTCCGCGAGTGTTATCACTTCTCGAACGAAGAGGAGGGAAACTATTATCTTGGCTGGGGTAATTTAGCGAAGGTCGTATTTGAGATTAACAAGAAGCCTGAAGAGGAAGAGCCGGTGGATGTAGAACTGGTCTTTGACGTACTGTTCGATGAAAAGACAACAGCCCTTGATAAAAAGCAGATTTATTATGGCTATGACTGGGTGGACAGTGCCCGTTACACATTCGCCAATCAGAATGATACAGCGACCTATAAGCTGCCGGCTTACGTCTATACTTCTGACGCCTGCGTTGTTGGCTGGTCCGAAAAGACGGAGCTTTCGGAACAGGACTGGGTGTATACGGCCTTTGACTTGCATCTGGCGGAACGTTCTGCCGAATCCGGCAAGAATAAGCTTTATGCCGTGTGGGCCGACGCACAGGAATGTGGCGACTACAACCACCTGAAGGTCTCCTCTGAACATGGTGTGCTGGTGCTGCAGAATGTGTCCCTGGAAAATGATTCCGTTGCCAGTGAGTATCGCTTTGCTGCAGACGGTTCCACTTTGCTTCCGAAGCGGATGGATGGATTCCGTCTTGTGGCGAATGGAACGCCGGATGCGGGCTATGAGCTGGATTCCCTGGTGCTGCATAGTTCCGATAGCATCACCTATTATTTTGCGGAAGGTGTCGCTTTGCCTCTGGCCCGCATGGATGGCGAACTGAAGGCTTACTTCGGCAAGGCCAACAAGACGCCTGTTGAAATTGTGTACGATACCTTGATGGGTTCCGGCAATGCGGTTGCGATGAAGTTCAAGACGAGCGATTTCGATGTGGCTCGTGGCGTGAAGGCTTATGCCTTCCTGATCGATGCCATGGGCGTGGTGGATACGCTTTTGACAAAGTCCGTGGAGAAAACTTCTGACACTTTGAGCTTCCGCAAGTTCCCTCTTCGACCGGGAAGCTACAAGTTTAGCGTGCGCCTGTCCGAAGGCGGCAAGTTTGTGGATTCCAGGGAATATCCCTACGTGGTGGAAGATCGGATTGTGGCTACCGGCGAGGATACCTGGCAGATGATTTCTATGGCGCTGGTGGATACGTCTAAGCTTTCCCGTGATGACGACCAGATTTTCTACTGGTGGGACGACATGGGTACTCCCGGTTTGTACTGGCAGTACAAGGAACTGGGCCGTGGCGAAGAATTTGACGACCGCCGTGGTTTCTGGTATAACACTCTGACCGGTCAGGACTTGCTGCTGAATTCCAAGAGGGAACCTCTTTATAAGGACGTGAAGTGGAACCTGGACAGTTCCTACAGCGGTTGGAACCTGGTGGCAAATCCCTATGGTTGTTACGTCAGCCTTTATGCGGGGCACGAAAATGAACGCAAGTCGGTCAACGAAAAGTCCCGCGTAAACTTCGTGCGTTACGATGTAAAGTCGGGCGACTATGTGGCTGCCGATACGTTGATGCCCTACGAAGCGGTATGGGCTGAAGTGTCTGGACCTGTGGAATGGCGTCTAAAGGCGGAACCGGTATACATCTCCGATTCCAAGGTTAGCGGTAATTCGCCTGCGGTCCTCAAAAAATCCCTGGCCAAGGCCGAAAATAACTCCAATTGGTACATCCAGGCCGTTCTTTCCGATAAGAATGGTCGCGAAGATTCCTGGAACATCATGGGTGTGAGCCCGGAACCCTTTGTGGGTTCTGAACCGCCTGCCGCCATGGGTGACCGTGTTTCGCTGTCTATCGTCGAAGGCAAGCGCGCCCTGGCCAAGTCCTTTAAGTCTGAATCCCAGAGCTATAAGTGGGATTTGAGCCTGAGTGCAAGTTCTGACCGAATGGGTGAACTGACCCTGGTGGGCGTGGCCGCCCTGAATGATATGGGTTACCGCGTATTTGTAACCGCAAACGGTGAAACAACGGAGATGAAGGAAGGTGCCGCCCTGAAGGTCGCCCTGAAGACCTCCGGTTCCAATGCCACGGTCCATGTGACCAGGGCGGACGCCGTGGTGGCTTCGGCTGTGGGTGGGCTTCGCTTTGTCCAGGCTGCAGGTTCTTTGGATGTGGGCTTTACCGTGGAAGAATCCCTGGCTGGCGCCCGTATGGTCGTAAATGTGCTGGATCTGCACGGCAAGGTGAAGGCTTCTTACAAGGGCCGTGCCGCTGCCGGAACGAACCGCGTGGCCCTCGAGGCTCCCAGAACCGGCTTGTACCTGCTCCATGTCCAGGTGGCAGGGGAGAAGGCTTCCCGGAAGATTATGGTAAAATAGGCCAAATTCGACCGTTTTGCCGATTTATGGCGAAGAAGACGCCCGGGAAACCGGACGTCTTTTATAATAAATAATGATTAATTCGTAAAGGAAAGTTGTTAATTGATGGAATTTGATTGATTTTAAAGATTTATTGATAAAAGCTATTGATATTCCGATTCTCAATTATGAATTAAAGACATTGCCATAGGTATCCTTTTATTCTAAATTTGGGCGCACTATGACAAAGGCTAAATTCATCAAATTCGTTATCGCAACAATCCTCGCAATTGTTGCTCTCTACTTGCCGTACGAATCCCTGGGATTCGATGCAGCAAGCCCCATGGGCATCCTGAACCCGCTGGAAATTCGCGTCATTGGCGTATTCGTCATGGCTGCTCTCTTCTGGATTCTCCAACCGTTCCCGATCTGGTCCACCTCCATGCTGGTGATCGTCCTCATGATCATCACCATGTCTGATTCCTCCCTGTCCATGTTCCGTGTTGATGGCGTTACCATGATTAGCCACAAGTCTGTGATGGCTACCTTCGCTAACCCCATCATCATGCTGTTCCTGGGAGGTTTCTTCCTGGCAGCTGCCGCTACCAAGTACAAGCTGGACTTGAACCTGGCTCGCGTGCTCCTGAAGCCTTTCGGAAAGAACCCGAAGTTCGTGCTCCTGGGCCTCATGCTCATCACCGCCGTGTTCTCTATGTTCATGAGCAACACCGCTACCGCCGCTATGATGCTGGCTATCTTGGCTCCGGTTCTGAAGCTGTTTGATGAAAACGACCGCGGTAAGGCTGCTTTCGCTCTCGCCATTCCTCTCGGTGCAAACATCGGTGGTATGGGTACCCCGATCGGTACTCCTCCTAACGCTATCGCTCTTGGCGCCCTGAACGACGCTATCGCCCGCGGCGACCTGGCTGCAAACCCGGTTTCCTTCGGTCAGTGGATGGCTTTCGGCGTTCCCTACGTTATTATTCTGATGGTTATCGCATGGGTTCTCTTGATGAAGATTTACCCCATCAAGATGAAGGAAATGATCCTGAACATCGAAGGCGCTGGCAAGTTCGACACCAGCCCCAAGGCCATCATCGTCTACATTACTTTCGTTCTCTGCGTTCTCCTGTGGGTTACCGGTAAGGGTGTCCATGGCATTAACGACAACGCTATCGCTATGATTCCTATGGCAGTGTTCGCCCTGACTGGTGTTATCACCAAGAAGGACCTGAACGAAATGAGCTGGGACGTTCTGTGGCTGGTTGCTGGTGGTTTCGCACTGGGTGTTGGCCTCAACGCTACCGGTCTTGCCGCTCACTTGATCAAGACCATTCCGTTTGCAAGCTGGTCTCCGGTTGCTCTCATGGTCGGTTGCGGTATCATCTGCCTGTTCATGGCTAACTTCATGAGCCATACCTCTACTGCAACTCTTCTCGTTCCTATTCTTTGCGCAGTTGGCATTGCTTGCCAGGACAACCTCACCGGTCTCGGTGGCGTTACCGCTCTCCTGGTTTCTGTTGCCTTCGCTTCTTCTCTCGGTATGTCCATGCCGATCTCCACTCCGCCTAACGCTCTTGCCCACGCTACCGGCTACACCGATACCAAGGGTATGGCAATCACTGGCGTTGTGATGGGTCTCGTTGGTCTCGTACTCTCCTGGGGTATGATGATTATCCTGGCTAAGGCTCAGTTCTTTGGCGCTCCCGTTGTGAAGCCCACCGAAGCTGCTCCGGTTGCTGCACCTGTGGCTACTGAAGCTCCGGCTCCTGCCGCTGTTGCTGACACCGCCGCTGCAGTTGCTGCCGATAGCACTGTCGCCCTGCCGGCTGACTCTGCCGCCAAGGTTGAAGTGGTTGACTCCGCTGCTGCCGCTCCTGCTGCAGAAGCTGCTAAGGTTGAAGAAGTTAAGGCTGAAGCTGCTCCCGCCGCTGAAGCCCCGGCTGCTGCCGAAGCTAAGTAATTAAGGTGGCGGGTTCTTCCCGCTGCTATATCGCGGGCCTGGTCCCGCAAACATTCGCAAGTTTAGCGGAATAGAGGCGCTCTGGAAACAGGGCGTCTCGTTTTTTTTATGCGGTCTGGGAACTTGACTTTCTGAATTCTACGCCAGTCCTTCAAAAAGGGATGACGGACTTTGTTTGACGTATTTTATATATACGAAAAAAACCTCGCTTTTCAGCGAGGTTTCTTTCAGTGGTCGATACAGAACTCGAATCTGTGACCTCTACCATGTCAAGGTAGCGCTCTAACCAACTGAGCTGAAAAGTGTCGATTTTGAACGAAAAACGGCAAATTGTCGAAAGATGTGCTAAATGCTGATATGGTGTGAGAGCCATTAGAAATGCAACACAGCTCAAATTCTGTGACCATTTTTGTGACCACTTCCGAGTGGCAAGGATAAGCATGAAAGAGCTAGTAAGCATCAACAAGCGAAAGCTAAAGACCAAGGGCTGTTATTCGTTGTTTCTCTGTTATGAGTTTGAAGGTAAGCGAAGAAAGCGATACTTGAATTTGCATTTGCGGCAAGGCGCCACCGATGAAAATAGGTTGGCAATGCAAGAAGCGCAAAAGCATAGGTTAGAACTGATTAAGGAGTTGGAATTAGGCTGCGTAGATAGGGGTAGAATCACATTTAGCACCTATGTTAAGCAAATGGGTGGTGTGTTTGAAATAAACACGCAAAGAGCCCACAATGCTGCAATAAAGCTGGTTGATGCGTATTCGCCTAACATTAGGATGAAGGACATTGACCGGCGTTGGTTCGCTGGGTTCGTGAATTTCCTCCGGGCCCGTAAAAATCATGTGAACACGATTAACACACGATGCAACTTTGTTAAGTCGGTATTACATCGGGCATTTATAGATGGTGTTGTTCTTAACCGGGTTGATACGCGAGGTTTGATTCCCTCTGTCCGCAAACCGAACCGAATTTTTTTGTCATTGGATGAGTTAAGGCTTCTTATTCAAACACCGCTATATAGGGAAGATGTTAAGCAGGCGTTTCTATTTGCTTGTTTCACCGGTCTGCGAGAATCGGATATATACGGCTTGTTGCATTCTAATATAACGAATAACATCCTTGAAGTGCTTATGAAGAAAACTAAGGAAACGATAAGAATACCCTTGTCAAAAAATGCGCTGAAATTTCTTCCAGCGAAGACTTCAAGTGAGCCGTTGGTGTTCCCGTCTTTACCAAAATCCGTGTCTCACCTTAACCGTATTATACGCAGATGGGCAAGGGATGCTGGTGTTGGCCGGTGGCGCCAGATTAGCATGCACATCGCACGGCATACCTTTGCATGCTTGCTTGCACAGAATGGGGCTGATTTATACTTGGTGCAGAACTTGTTGGGGCATCGTAAAATTGAGACTACACTTATATATGCTAAGTGCGTGATGTCGCAGAAACGGGATGCGGTTAATAAGATACCTTTGATTTGATGTACAAAAATTGATTGAATGGTTGGCGCCTCCTTCTGTATGGCTATTTTGTGAAAATGAATGCCTCTCCTTATTGGAGAGGCTTCGTTATCATCCATCAGGATGCTGATTTAGGCTGCGAAGGCTGACGGTAATGATTGAGACTGCTTCACGCGGGTGAGCAACCCCAAATCACCGGCAACCGCATTCATGATGCTGGCCGCTTCACCAACCTTACTTTGGGGTACAACAAGAGCATCGTACACGTAAATAAAGTGAATGCCGGCTGCGTAGAACTTCCGGATGATTTCGGTCATTAAACCTACTTCTAAGGCGAACAAAAGCTTAGATGTGCCTTTATGCCCATCGCGGCCTAGCTTGGTTTTCTTAACCAGCGCCATAAATACAGGCATTTGTCTGTATACCTGATGGATTTCCTTGTTATTCATTGAGACGCTACGACGATTAAAATAGGCAAGGTGTTCCTTCTTTACATAACCACGAACATCGGCAACGTCCATGCTAGTTATCTTACCCTTCTTGCGCAGGTCCTTAGCTATGCCAAGCCTGATGAGCTCTGCGGCAACGCCGCCATGGATATCACCGGTGGCGTTAAGCACATTCTCAAAGTATTCTCGCTCGTTCATAGGCAATTCTTCCTTGAACAACCCGTACAGCATATGTGGGTGTAGTCCATTGAAATCAAGCTCGCACGTAACTTCTCCGTCAATCAGTATCAGTTCCCTTATCCATGAGGCCATTCGGTTGAAGCCATCCGTTACGCGCGGGCATAAAGCGCTATCGTGCGGCACCGGCAAACCGGATTTTAACAACCGCTGGTATTGCTCTATATCTTCATCAAGAATTCGCACACTATGTCGATCGTTGGCACGGCGGGCCACCCAGTACTCCATTGCGCGCTTTGATTTATTGGTAAGGGCGTAGATACAGCGCTTGCCCTTACGCATAACCTTATTGGCATCAAGTTGTACGGCTATGGCTTTTACTTGGGCTAAATCAGGAAGGGTGTAATGAGGATAAGACCAGAGTAATGCTGAAGAAAGTTCATTGAACATTTGCTGTCGGCTCCACATCCGGTAACCATCAGCTTCTTTCAAGGGTACATGAACTCTAGCTCGCTTTAGCAAGTCTTCGTTTATAGAGTAGCTATAGCTGTATTCCCCAGGGCAATAACTTCTGTCGACTTTGATGATGCCGGCGATTTCTAGTGAGTCTATAAGTTGCTTCGCGGTTGCTAATTGCGCGCCCGTAGTGCGGCGTGATAGCTTACCCAGCAATCTGTTGAAAATTTTAGCGGGAATAGTCTTACTAAAATCCTTGCTTTCGCCATCAAGATTGCTTCCGTCTCTTGCCAATATCATGTGGACTATTACCATGCATGCTTCTACCTCTTCTTCATGAGGAAGGCGACCGTCAGCAAATCTAACTGTATTGCGAATTTCCGTTGCAAGTCCCATTGGAACATATACTTCATGTAGGGCGCCATCATCCCACTTCAATGGCGCCGCTCCAACATTTAAGGCGCTATCCCCCTTAAGGCTGCCGCTAAATACCGGTATAGGGGCTGAACAAATGCCTTGGAATGCATGTTGTATATTGCTTAGCCAAAGGTCTGTATTGGGAATGGCAAGCAGGTCTAGTTCTTGGGAGTTATTGGAAGTTACTTCTTCATAATTATAAGTGGTCTCCATTCATAATAACCAGCTTAAGTTACCATAAAATTAGCTTTTTCGATGGTTCTTGTCATGCTGTTCCCGCATTCTTTTTGCGGGTGAAAAATGCGGGGATTATAATTGCCGTATGGATTGAAAACGCATGAGAAATGCTGAAATTAGATTGAAATCGCTAATGTAGATGGTGTTGCCGGAGTGGCACCTTCGAATCATATTATGGTAGCTCGTTAGCTACTATACGGGTCTAATTACTTATAAACTATTAGCATATAACCTTGTAGACTTCTATGAATTCCGATTTATTCTCTGTTGATTTCGCTGACATTCAACCCGCTAATGTTGTGGCCGGTTTGAAGCCCGTAATTCTCAAACATCTTGATTCCGTAGCATACACCTTAGGCTTCGACCCCTACCATGGATTTACCCTGGAAAAGGCTCGGTACGCACTAATTGACAAGATATCCGAGGGCGGGGATGATGCGAATGAATATCAGGCGTTGCTTGATAAGACCAACGAATATATTGCACAGCTGACCTATCAGCGCCGGTTGCTGAAGGCATTGGGGCTAAATCCGGCTGACATTGAACTATATGATTAGCTAGTTGAAAAAGTGTAACAAAAAATGACATGATGTTATTGTATATTTCCTGATGTTAATTACATCAGGATTTTTTATATGATAACGGGCGAAATCAAGAACCGTATTGACGCAATCTGGGATACCTTCTGGACTGGTGGAATAACCAACAGCATTACCATCCTCGAGCAAATGACCTATCTCTTCTTCATGAAGATGCTGGATGATGCACAGATGAAGAAGGAGGCTGCCGCTAACGCCATGGGCGCCAAGGTGAAGGCCCCTGTCTTCAAGGCTGGTAATTGGCATAATCCCGATACGGACAAGGATGTTCCCTACAAGAACCTCCGTTGGAGTGAATTCAAGAACAAGGAAGCTGAGGCCATGTTCGCCACCATCAGCAAGGATGTGTTTGTCTACATAAAGACCTTGAATGAAGGCAAGGAGAGCGCTTACAGCCGCTTCATGGACAGCGCCACTTTCCTTATCCCGAATGCCCGTACCCTCGATAAGATTGTTCAGGGTATTGATGGTCTCGACATGAACAACCGTGACACCATGGGTGACGTGTACGAGTATGTCTTGGGCAAGATGGCCGCTAGTGGCAACAATGGTCAGTTCCGTACTCCGCGCCACATTATCCGCATGATGGTTGACATGATGGAGCCGAACCTGGACGATACGGTATGCGACCCGGCCATGGGTTCTGCGGGCTTTATCGTTGAAGCAGCGAAGTTCGTGCAGGAACACCATAAGAAGGATTTTCTGAAAAAGGATAAGTCCGACCATTACCGCAACGAAATGTTCCATGGCTTTGACACGGACCAGACCATGCTCCGCATAGGCGCCATGAACCTGATGCTGCACGGTGCCGACAATCCGGACATTGCGTATCGCGACAGTCTTAGCACCGACAATACCGACGAGAACCGGTATTCCCTGTGCCTTGCCAACCCTCCGTTTGCAGGGTCGCTCGACTACCAGGCCATCAACAAGAACCTGCTCGCCATCACCAAGACCAAGAAAACTGAATTACTGTTCCTGGCCCTGTTCGTGCGTATGTTGCGTATGGGCGGCCGTTGCGCTTCCATTGTGCCGGATGGTGTGCTGTTCGGCAATAGTACCGGCCATAAGGCTATCCGTAAAGAAATAATCGAGAATCAGCGCCTTCAGGCTGTCATTAGCATGCCCAGCGGCGTATTCCAGCCCTACAGCGGCGTTTCCACGGCAATTCTCATCTTCACCAAGACTAATGCTGGCGGCACCGATAAGGTGTGGTTCTATGACATGAAGGCCGATGGCTACACTCTGGACCAGAAGCGCACAGAATGCGTTGAGAACGACATCCCGGATATCATTGCCCGATGGAAGAACCTGGATGCCGAAACGGACCGCACTCGCAAGGACCAGTCCTTCTTTGTGCCGGTGGATGAGATTGTAGCCAATGACTACGACCTGTCCATCAACAAGTACAAGGAAGTGGAAAAAGTCAAGGTGGAGTACGAGAACCCCAAGGTTGTGTTTGCTCGTATCCAGGCTCTCCAGGGCGAAATTAACGCCGCCATGGACGAGTTTCGCGAGAAGTTCCTGTAGGGCGGTGCTGTATGAAGCAGAAGTGGACTTGTAAGACACTAGCTGAAGTCGGAACCATTGTTGGTGGGAGTACCCCGAAAACCAATGTCGCTGAATTTTGGGACGGGAAAAACTATTGGGTTACGCCGGCTGAGTTAAAGGGTGACAAGTATATTAACGAGACGGAACGTACTATTACCGATATGGCGGTAAAGTGCACGAACTTGACTCTACTTCCCGTGGGAACTGTATTGCTCTCCTCTCGAGCTCCGATAGGTAAGGTTTGTATTACTCGTACACCTATGTATTGTAACCAAGGCTTCAAGAACATTATATGCTCCGAAGACTTGTATAACGAGTATCTATACTGGTGGTTGAAGGGGAAAACAGCCTATCTTAACTCGCTAGGTGTTGGTGCGACATTCAAGGAAATATCCAAGCGAACCGTTGAACATATTGAAGTTCCGGTACCGCCGAAGGATGAGCAGGAACGCATCGTTGCCGAATTGGACTTGCTGACCGGCGTCATCGAGAAGCTGAAGGCTCAGCTCCAGGAATACGATAAGCTGGCCCAATCCATCTTCTACGATATGTTCGGCGACCCTATCGAAAACCCCAAAGGCTGGGATGTCAAGGAACTTGGCAAAGTGTGTGATGTCCGAGATGGAACACACGATTCTCCGGATTATGTAGAACAGGGTTATCCCCTTGTAACCTCCAAAAATGTCGTCGATGGTGATATTTCATTCGATAATGTGAATTACATTTGCCAGGAAGATTTCGATAACATTTCGAAGCGTTCTTATGTAGATGATGGTGATATTATCATGCCTATGATAGGAACCATTGGTAAACCTGTTATTGTTCGCAAGACTCGTGAATTTGCGATTAAGAACGTTGCACTAATAAAGTTTAAGGTTGATACTGAGGTCGTTAACCTATTTGTTCGCGCAATTATGTCTAGTGCTGCTTTTGATACTTACATGAAAACGAAGAACAAGGGGGGAACGCAGAAATTTATTGCTTTAGGGGATATTCGTAAGCTCTGTATTCCCGTCCCTCCGCTCGCCCTCCAGCAATCCTTCGCCGACAAGATAGCTTCCATCGAGAAGCAGAAGGCCGCTATAACTCAGTCTATAGCCGAGACGCAGAAGCTCCTAGACTATACCATGGACAAGTATTTCGGGTAATGTTATGATGAACTTTGACTACTTGAAGGATTGTGGTTTAGACCATCTGTATGGTCTCTGTTCCGGCGCCGAGGGCAATCAGGTCCAGCATCCTGATATCTGTGCCATCAATGCACGCAGGGCCCTTGAATATGTGGTCAAGTCCATCTATGCGATGAAGAAGGTTGAGCTCCCGCCTAAAACAGCTCTTATTGACCTCATTGATGGTGAGCCGTTCAGTAACTTTGTCAATGATGGGAAAGTCATGAGGGCTGCCCATTATATCCGCAGGATAGGCAATGCCGGCGCCCATGATGACCATGTAGGCAAGAAGGAATCCTTTTTCTGCCTCCTAAACCTGTATAATGTGGTTGCCTCGGTACTGATTAAGCTGAAAGTGGTTGAAACCGTGGCGCCTTTTGACAGGACTATCATTCCGGATAGCAAGTTTATGCCCACCTTGGCAGCCACAGCGCTGTCGATCGACAGCGCTAGTGCTCTTGCCAATAAAGCGGATAAGGCTGCGTTGGATGATGATACTCCAGTCAAGGAGATGCCCAGTACCTTATCGGAAGCGGAAACAAGGCGCATATACATTGAATTGATGCTCCGTGAAGCTGGCTGGGATATCCTGGATACCGAGGGAACGGTAAAACCTTCTAAGGCCTGTATTGAAGTGGAAGTGGATGGCATGCCCAATGAACATAAGATTGGGTATGCCGACTACGTTCTGTTCGGCGCCAATGGGTTGCCGCTGGCCGTAGTGGAGGCCAAGAAGGCCTCTGTATCTCCCATCAAGGGGAAACACCAGGCTGAATTATACGCAGATTGCCTGGAGAAGCAATACGGCGTTCGTCCCGTCATATACTACACCAATGGTTTCGAGACCAACATTATTGATGGCCTTGGATATCCTCCTCGCCGCTTGTACAGCTTCCATACGGAAGAAGACCTGGTTCGGCTAATACAGAAACGAGGCCGTAAGGATATCTCCGATTTCTCCGTGAAGCCTAACATCACAGACCGCCACTACCAAAAGATGGCTATCAAGAAAGTCTGCGAATGGTACAACGAGAAACATCGCCGAGGCCTCCTAGTAATGGCTACCGGCACCGGCAAGACCCGCGTCTCCATTTCTATGGTGGATGTGCTGATGCGTAATGACTGGGTTAAGAACGTGCTATTCCTAGCTGATAGAACTTCCCTTGTATCCCAGGCCAAGAAGAACTTCGCGAAGCTGCTGCCGAACACATCGATAACAGTACTGAGTGACCAGAGTAATAAGGCCGGAATAGACCCGAATGCCCGTATTGTGTTCAGCACGTACCAGACAATGATAAACTACATCGACTCCGAGGATAAGCCGTTCTCCGTAGGTCGATTTGATTTGATTATAATCGATGAAGCTCATCGTAGCATCTTCGGTAAATACGGCGCCATATTCAACTACTTCGATGCTCTCCTGTTAGGTCTTACCGCAACGCCCCGTGATGAAGTGGACAAGAGTACCTATGACCTGTTTGGGATGGAAGAAGGTCAGCCGAATTATGCCTATGAATTGGCTGATGCTGTTGCCGACAAGTTCCTGGTGGATTACCGCGGGTTTAAGCGAGGCTCGCTGATATTGAGCGAAGGAATCAAGTACAGTTCTCTCTCCGAGCAGGAGAAGGACCAGCTTGAACGTGTGTGGGCATACGAGGAAACTCTCCAGGAATTAGACCCGAATGTAAACGTACGTGGCCGAGATATCCAGAGCAATGAAATTTTCAAGTACATCTATAATGAAGGAACGATAGACAAGGTTCTTCAAGACCTCATGGAGAATGGCTTGAAGGTGCAAAGCGGCGAACGTATAGGCAAGTCCATTATATTTGCCTATAACCACAAGCACGCCGAGCTAATCGTTCAGCGGTTCCATCACCTGTATCCGGAATATGGCCCCGAGTTCTGTGTCTTAATTGATAATTACGTGACCTATAGTCAGGATTTGATTGAGAAGATGGAGGTCCGCGATAATGACCCGCAGATTGCCGTCTCTGTTGACATGTTGGATACCGGCATCGACATTCCAGATGTGTTGAATCTGGTCTTCTTCAAGATGGTCAAGTCCAAAATAAAATTCATGCAGATGATTGGACGTGGTACGCGACTTTCCAGCAATATCTTCGGCGCCGGTAAGGACAAGGAATGTTTCTACATTTTTGATTGGTGCCGCAACTTCGAATTCTTCGAGAAGAATCCGGATGGGAAAGCTGTGAAACAGAACGCATCATTGACGGAACACTTGTTCGGGTTACGTGCGGAGATTGCCTTCCATCTGCAACACCAAACCTACCAGGAAGATGAATTCTGTCGGAATCTACATGACGAACTTAAGGCTATAATGAAGGGACAAGTGGCTTCGCTCTCCGATAGTCACATTTCAGTTCGTAATCGCTGGGAAGCCGTAAGCCATTTCAAAAGTGATGATGCTTGGGTATGTCTTACCGCAGGCAATGTTGAAACACTCAAACTTGATATCGCTCCATTGCTGCCTCGCAACACCCAGGATGAAAATGCCAAGAAATTTGATGTGCTGATTCTAGCCATTGAACTGGGCTATGTCAACAGCGAATTTAATGCCAGTAAGCCCATCATCAACGTCCAGGGTATTGCAGAACGCCTGTTGAATAAGGCTACTATTCCGCAGGTGGTTGCCAAGATGGATACCATCAAGGATGTACTGAATCCTACCGCGTGGGAGAATATGTCGTTGCGGTGGTTGGAAAAGGTTCGGGCAGACCTTCGTGACCTTGTTAAGTTCCTTGTCGGTGACGGAGGCAAGACATTCACAGTAGATATAGCAGATATTATCTCCAATGAGGGCATGAGCTCCGGCATCCAAACCCGTGTCACCTATAAGCAGAAGGTCATGGATTACTTGGCTACCAAGGATTTCAATCCGGTACTCCAGAAGATTTACAATCTGGAACAGCTCTCCAATGATGATATCGTTGAACTTGAACGCGTAATGTGGAAGGAATTGGGCTCCAAGGAGGACTACGATGCGTTCATCGATGGTATGCCATGCGGTGAGAATGTTGCCATCCTAATCCGTTCCCTGATTAAGGTGGACCGCAAATTGGCCCTAGAACGATTCAACAAGTTCCTTTCTGGTAGCGTGCTGAATGCAGACCAAGAAGAATTTGTCCTCGACATAATTACCTACGTGTGCGAGAATGGGGACATCACCACAGATACCGTGGTTAATGAATCTCCTTTTGACGAACAGCTGGAAGTTTTCAATGATAAGATAGTTGCATTGCGCAAATACATTGAGAATATACACGGGGTGGTTACGCCTAGCCAGCAAGCTTAGCAACTATAGTTTGTTTAATGAGGGGCGCATCATTTACATTAGGGCATAATCACGGCAGGTCAATCCTGGTATTTATCTAGTGCGTAATTAGGACGCGTTGAGCTGCATTAAGAAGGGCTAAGGCGCCATTAAGTGCGTGTATATAAACTGATTATTAGAAAGCACCCCCGGAGATTCTTAATGGAACAAAACACCCGTGATTTTTTGGACTACCTCAAAATTTATGAGCACGACCATCCGGCCCTATATCGCGCCCTGGTCGATGCCGTCGTGATGCTCGAGGAAATTGAAGATGGTGCCTCAGGAAAAAAAATCAAAGACTTATATAAACTTATGGATAGAACACGGACGCAGGTACGAAGTGAAATGATGTTGAAGCCTTTCCTGACCCAAAGGGAGAAACGCGACCATCGAATTTGCTTACGTAAACGCGTGACCGGTTCTTGACAAAGAATGCCTGATGACCGTGGGGATGAAAATCCCCGCGGTTTTTTATAACAACAATGCATAGTTTTCTGTTACTCCCGAATCCCGCTACAAAGTGTAACATAAAACCCTCGGTCGCCATTTCTGTTATGTAGCATAAATTACTAGACCTTTTTGTTTCATGGGAGACATTATGGCAACTACATGGGCTTACGCACGCGTTAGTACTACCGACCAAAACTTAGACCGCCAGCTTTCGGCCCTGATGCCGTTGCTGGAAGACCCCCGAAACCTGATTACGGATAAGGCGTCTGGCAAGGATTTTGACCGCCGCGGTTGGCGCTCTCTTGTCGGTAGCGATATGAATGCGCCAATGATGCGCGAAGGCGATACATTGATTATGGTCTCCCTTGACCGCATGGGCCGCAACTATACCGAAATCCGAGAGAATTGGCTGCTCATTACCCAAACTCTTAAATGCAATGTCCGCATATTGGATATGCCGCTTTTAGATACCACTCAAAGCGCTGGCAGCCTAGATGGGCGCTTCATTGCAGACCTTGTACTCCAAATCTTATCCTATACAGCAGAGAAGGAGAGATTGAACATCAAGGCGCGTGCTGCTGCCGGTATTGCAACTGCCAAGGCGAAGGGTGTTAAGTTTGGGCGCCCTAACGCCACTAAGCCAGCAGGCTGGGATGGCGTTGTAGAACTATGGCAAAAGGGCGATATCACCGCCACCGAAGCTGCAAGGCGCCTGAATACGACCAACATGACCTTCTACCGGAACTTGCACCGGTTTTGGGGAGGTATAGAAAAGAAGGAGGGGTAACCCCTCCTTTTTTGTTAGTTCGCAAACGAAGCAAATGGCCGTCGATCGACGGCCATTTGCTTATTCTCCGAAGATGTATTTAACCGCGGCTTCTGCCAATGAGCTGGCCTTAATGATAAGCGCGCTATCGCTCTTTAACGCCTTCAACCAAGATGCGACATAGGCACTACTCTGGCTAAGGGAACCGCTGTTTCCGATGCCAAGCAAGCCGAGGGCCATAGCGCTGCCTAATTCGGCAACGAGTTCTTCGCGGCTATAGCTATCGCTACCGAACATGTGTTCGCTGGCATCATTGCCAAAACGTTTCAAGCGATTTTCCGCTCCGGTACTATGTACGAGTTCATGGAAGATGACTCCGTACATGCGCGCAACATCGGAAAAATCATTCTTGGAGGGTACAGCAACAAGGTCGCGTTTCGGCGAATAATAAGCCTCGTTGATGGCATCCCGTCTAAGAGCAACGCCGGTGCGGTTAATGTAGGAGGTGATAACCTTTTCTGCATTGTCTGCGAGTTCGATTTCAGGAGTGTCGGGCCGTTTAACTTGCCACTTGGGGAGAATACCAACGCAATCCATTATATTGAAGACGGTGTAGGCGCGAAGCATGGGGCGTAGAGTTTTGACCTCATTACCCTCGGCATCCGTTTCAATCTTTTCTACGGGCTTCCAAAAATAAACGCGGTGGCCCTTTGCGCCTTTCATCACCTTACCGCCTGCGGCGATAATCTGATTCCACGTAGCATATTCTCCATTACGGCCCAGCAGCAATGTGTTCAGGAGGCTATACGGGCGACCGGTGGCATAGCTTACGATGGTAGCTTTGCTGAACCAAGGCTGCTTCCACGGAGCAACGCCGGCTTCCAGCTGCTTGATGATGCTGTCGGTGATTGTTTGATAGATTGCGCTCATAAGTTGATTTCCTTTTCTCAACTTATGATGTAACCGAAACCCCTACATTGACTTTCGGTTACGGGATTCGCTAGTAGCGGTGCCCATTAGCGATGTTCCGTGGGGAATGTACTTGAACCGGTGACGCCCTGAATTGTTAAAATCGAATCGTGGGTACGAACTTTGCAGAAATATGAATGCATCTGCTAATGAGATTAACGAGAGAAATCGCTGGGGGGTATTTCGAATCTACGAAAAAAAATGAATGATGGGAGAATGTCTCGTTTTTTTTATCTATTTTGATTCAAGAACTGTGACCATTTTTGTGACCACTCCGCACATTTAGGTCTGCTCTTGAAGATGAATTGCCGTTTTTAGCCCAAAAACACAAAAAAAGAGTTCCGCACATTGCGAAACTCTTTCAGTGGTCGATACAGAACTCGAATCTGTGACCTCTACCATGTCAAGGTAGCGCTCTAACCAACTGAGCTAATCGACCATTTGGTTCTACCTTCCGTTAGGGTAGCCCAAATATAGAAAGCTTCTGTAATTTGTCAAGGGGATTTGGGCAAAAAAATTGAGTTTGTTTCTTTGTGCCGGAATTTATCGCTCGTCTTCGGGGACCCAGTAACGCAGGCGGCCCTTCACGTGGAGTGGTGGCAGGGCGTCCTTGCAGGAGCCGGAACGGCAATCCTTGAAATACAGGTTCAGGTCGGCAGTCCACAGGGAATCTCCGATGATCTCGTCGAAATGGATTGAGCTGCTGTCGGGAATTATGGGGGACTGGGACGAACCTTCCGCTTTCATCCAGGTGACATTCTGCATTCTTCCGTTGATGCTTGCCCGTGCCACAGGGGTCAGGTCCTTGCCTGTAGAGGGGTTGTTTACCAGCAGGGCAAACTGGTCCTTTCGGCTGCTTGCGGAGAGCTGCGTCTGGAAGTAGAAATAATGGTGCTGGTTGTTGACGTAGTAAGGGGGCTCCACATCGTTTTTATCCAGGTCGATGGTGTAGGGGCCCTCTCCGTTGACAGTGTACTTGAAATAGCCGCCGCCCTTGACTTCCCAACTGCTGTTGATGTCGCTGCACCCCATCAAGGTGGTGGCGAAAGTGGCGCCTGTAATTATGGCTGTAAAAATGCGGGTTGGGAACTTCATGGCCCTAAACTAGAAATTATCTTTGGCATTGATGACTGAATTTCCGGAGTTGGATCGGCTTGACGTAGAAACGCCCCTGGGTGTAGTTCACCTGGCGGGCTTTGTCATGGACGGTCCCCATCGGGAGGTAATCTTCAGAATTCTAAGGGAGGCGTCGGGGGAGTCCATCGCCGCCTCTGATCTGCAGGAGTCCGAGGAAGATCCTAGGCCCCGGTTCCCGAAGCTGGACTTTGACGTGAACTGGACCCATTCCAAGGGCTATTGCGTCGTGGCCTATGGAGACCCTGCGACCGGCAAGGATTTGCTGGTGGGGGTGGACCTGGAACGCCATTCCCCCAAGCATTTGCGCCTGGCAGAACGTTTTTATAATGCCCAGGAGATTACCGCACTCCGTGAACTTGAAAATCGCGGGATAGAAGCGCAGACGGTTGAGTTTTACCGCCTGTGGTCTCGGAAAGAGGCCCTCTACAAGTGCGTAGGAGGATCATTCTTCGAAGGCGCCATCGGTCGCTCTGTACTGGAGGATTCGGTGTGGGCAGGGCCCGAAGGCGGTGAGCGTCAGGTTCATTTTGTTGACCTGGACGGGCAATGTTTTTCAGAAAATAAAAAAGGCGCCGGTTTCCCGGCGGCCCTTTGTGTTGCGGTTTCCCGCAAGTCTAACCTTGATTAGTTGAGGTTCTGTTCGCCCTGTGCAGCGGGTGCGCCCGGCGGCAGGGGAGCGGTCAGTGCATAGAGGGGCAGGCTGACCAGTTCTTCGTTGTCGACGGAGAGGCGTACGATGTACTTGTCGGCGCGCTTAATGGGAAGGCGCTGCAGGTTCAGGACCATGTTCACGGCGGCGGTGTCGAAACCCTGTGCTACCGGTGCCAGAGGAATCTTGGACTGCATGGGGTTAACCACCGGGTTGCCGCATACGTCTTCGAAGACCAGGGACAGCTCATGTTCGCCGGCTTCTGCACGCTGGTAGCGGATACGGAAGGCTACAGCGCACTGGGGAATCTGCATGGGGAACTGCTGGGCAAAAACGCGGTCAAATGCGCCAAGAATGTTCAGACGGCCACCCATGTCGCTGGCAGTAGCGGCGTCACAAATTGCTGCAACTTCAATATTCATTATTTACTCCCAATTTTCGGCCACATACTTCATGACGAGCGGGCCGTTGTATTTGTTAGGTTTGCTAGATCCATTTTCGCGGGCCAGCATCGACAGGAACAGCTTTCCTGCACCGTCAAATGCCAGCAGCGGGCTTGAACCACGAAGGTAGTAATTGTTTTTCTTCTGGAAGACCGCATTGAAGTACGGAAGCTGGTTTTCGCCGTAGAAGTGCCATACCTGCTTGCCGTTGACGGTCTTCAGCTTGAATACGTGGACCTGGGAGTAGTCGGCCTTATGGTCGTCCATGGCCAGGTAGACGTCGTTGTTTCGGGTAACTACGCTCAGATGGTAGGCGATGAAGCCTTCGAAAATCGGCTTGCCGAAGACGTCGGACTTGTTCCAGCTGATGCTATTGGTGTTCAGGGTTCCCTTGTACACGTAGGGACCGTAGTTGTTGTAGTCTCTGTTGGCGAATGCCATGTAGAAGGTGGAACCGCTGGCAGACAGCGACATCTTGCTGACGTTCTTGGCAACGGAAGAGGTTCCCTGCTTTTCGTTGTAGGACGCATCGTAGATGGCACTGTAGAGGGTGTAGTCCGAAGTGTTGTCGACTGCGGTAACGACCAGGCTGCCGTTCACGAATACGCCGTTGATTTCGCGGAACGTGACATTCTGGTTGTTCTGGGTCTTTCTGGCGATATCCTTTGTGCTCCACTTGCTGCTGCTGTAGTAGGCCAGCTTGTTCAGCTTGCTGGAGTTGATGTACAGAACGACCGGCTGTTGCTTGGAGGCGTTGTACAGCAACTGGGGGCTGGTGGTGCTGGCGATATTTCCCAGAGAAGTGAAGTTCTTTGCCGTCTTGTCGCTGGAGTAGATGAAGAAGGTTCCCTTTTCATCCAGGAGGCCCACATACAGGCTGGTACCGTCGGTAGTCACCTTGATATCGACGATGGAGTCGGTCAGGGTGATGGTGCCGCCGCTGGTCCAGCTGTTACCGCTGAGGACGGAGGCCTTGACGGATTTTCCACTGGTCGGGTATACTTCGATAGGTACATCGTCTACGATAACGAAGGCGGGGGCGACAATCAGGGAGGCGTTGTTGTTGAGGACGGTATCCTTGCCCTGGGTCTGCCATGCCTTTTCGAAGTAGATGGTGTGCTTGGCTTCTTCAGCGCGGTGACGGCTGTAGAAGGAAAGGGACGGTGTGGTCGTGGAACTGTCGCGGAAGTCCAGATAGATAGTCATGGAGCCCACGGCGGTTCTGCGCTTGAAGGCGGAGTTGAACTGGGAAATGTTGGTGTCCAGGGTGCCGTCGGGGTTACCCAGGTAGTAGCCGTTGTCGGAACCGCTAAAGCGCCAGTAGAAGACGTAATTGTCCTTGTCGCCCAGTTCACCCTGCTTGGAATTCTGTCCGCCCCAGGAAGGATCGAAGAAGTACATGGCGTCGTCATCCACGTTGGCGTCGCCACTCCACAGGTATGCGGTATCGGGAGCGGTAATGACACCCATGGGATGCTGCTTCAGGATGTGAACCACGGTGGTATCGCTGAAGGTTGCCTGGGTACTGGTTTCCTGGGCCTTAACGATACAGTACATGTCCTTGCCCTGTTCGGAGTAGCTGGAATCCTTGGAGATGGTCATCTTCTTGCCGTTGGCGTTGTAGTCGTACAGGGTGGCCTTTCCGCCCTTTTCTAGACTCTTGCCGGTTTCGATGACCTTACATTCCCATGAGAACCAGTCGATGCCCTGCCAGACGTCGTTCACGGTGGCAGAGAGGGTGAATGCGTCACCTACGTTGATGTAGATCTTTTCATCCTGGACCTGGATCAGGGGCTGTTCTGTGGTAAACTGGATCTTGACTGTGTCGGTGGCGGTGTTGCCGTCGTTGTCGGTTGCCCTTGCGACGCAGTAGTAGGAAACCTGAGGTGCGGGAGCCTTCCATACGGTGTCGTAGGCGCTAACAGTCTTCCAGTTGCGGTCGATTTCGCTGGGAGTTCCGCAACTCCATTCACGCTTGGAAATTTCGCCCGGGTCAGATGCGACGCCTTCGTTATCGTCGGTTGCCACGGCGCTAAGGGCCATGTTGAAGCCTTCGCGAACGATGATTTCCTTGCTCTTGACGGTAATGGTGGGCGGTGCGGTAATGACCTTGGTATGAATGGTATCGCGTGCGGTGTTTCCGTCATCGTCGGTGACCTGCACGATGCAGGAGTACTTGTCTTGCTTGGTGGAAGGCATGGTGGCTTCGGCGCTGCCGTTGCTGCCGGCGACGATGTTCAGGCCGATGTCGTTATCCTTGGAAAGGACGCCGCAACCCCATTCGATCTTTACGATGGTGCCCAGTTCGTCGCGGGCGATGGCGTTCAGGGGGAGCTTGTCGTTGATGGTCACCATGTCGTAGCCGCTAGCTAGAACGGCCTTCACGGTGGGCGGGTCCAGAAGCACGGTGTAGGTTGCCGTATCGCGGGCGGTAAGGCCGTCGTCATCCTTGACCTGGACGACGCAGTAGTACTTTCCTTCGCGGTTGGGCATCTTCACTTCGGCCTTGTTGCTGGACATGATTTCCCAGTCGTTGGATGTCACGGTCTTGAGGTTGTCGCTACAGGCGTAGGAGTATTCGGCGATGTAACCCAGTTCGTCGTTTGCGATGGCGTTGATCGTCTGCACGGAATTGATCTTGACCGTGGCCTGACGTGTGCTGAGCTTGACGGTGGGCGGATCCAGCAGGACCTTGAAGGTCAGAGAGTCGTATCCGACTTCATCATCATCATCGGTAACCTTGAACTTGCAACGGAACTTGTCTGTTTCGGAGCCCGGCATGTTCAAGGTAATCTTGACATCGCTGACGCTCTTGGGAGTGTTGTCGAATTCCTTCTTGTTGTCGAAGATGATTGTTCCGTTACTGCAACCCCATTCAATCTGCTTGACGTAGCCGTACTTGTCGCTTGCGTCTACGGTCACATTTACAGAGGAGTTGATCTTGAGCTTGTCGCTGCCGCTGTAGGTGGCCTTGACAGAAGGAGGATCTGCGATGACGATCACCTTGACGGTGTCGGAGACGCTTCTGTTCTTGACATCCTTGACGGTTACGACCACGTTGTAGGAGCCGGTCTTGTTAAAGGCCAGGGTGCCCTGGGTGTTGTAACTTTCCTGTCCGTCGGTGAAGGTAGACGCTGTGGGGCAGGGGTACTTGGTATCGAGATTCTTGCTGTCGCCGCAGTTCCAGGAAACGGTCAGGTCGGAACTTCCGTTGCCGGGGAAGGCGGTCACCTTGAAGTCTATGGTGTCGTGCATGGTCACCGAGGTGGTAAAGCCAGGCTCGGTAAAGATGATGGCCGGGTTTTCGCCACGGACGCCGAACTTGACCTGGGCGCTGAGATTTACGTTGTTCTCTGTGTAGCGGACGGTCATGATGTAGTCGACGCCTTCTTCGGCCTTGGTAATATCGCTGTATTTCAGAACGAACTTGGCCTCACCGTCGTCGTTGACTGCAGAAGTCTTGGTGACGGTGTCCTTACCGATGATGTAGGTCCAGCTGACGGACTTGGGGGCGGGGTAGGCTCCGGTAATCTTTGCGTTGAAGGTCAGTTCCTTGCCTTCGCTAATGAGCTGCTTCTGTGCGCCATCCACATCCAGGGTCAAGGTCGTTGCGTCGACCACGAAGCTGGGCTTGATGACTCGCTTGTTGCCGGCATTGTCGATAGCGGTGAATTCAAAGCTGTGGAGGCCGTCTTCCATGTTGGCCAAGTTGAATTCGCAGTTGTAGATTGCGCCCTGGTCTGTGTTGTTGCAGGTAAGGGTCTGTTCCTGCTTGTTGTGGGTTGCAGAAACGCTCTTGACTCGAGATCCCAGGTCGCGAACATAGACGGTCTGCCTTAAGTTGCGGACGGTCAGGGTGTCGTAGTTCTTTACCAGGATGATCGGGGCGACCGTATCCTTGAGGGACATGGAATCTACGGTGACCATGGCGCCGGATTCCACATAGATCTTGGTCAGGGAGTCGCTGGTGTATTCGCCGATGCCGGACTTTGCCAAAATGGTGTAGTTGCCCGGATCGACGTTGACTGTGTAGTTACCCTTGGTGTCGGTAACGCCGACAAAGGTGTTGATGCCGTTGTTCAGTTCCAGGTTGATTCCTTCGTGGGAGGTTCTGCCCTGGTAGTGTACCTGACCGGAGATGGAACCCTGGTTAGAGGAAATGTCGCCGATATAGAAGTTCCAGGGGCGGCTGGTGCCTTCGCCTGTAGAAATGCTTTCGATGTGGACGATGTCGTAGCCGTCGGTGACGTACATATCCCAGTAGATACGTCCTTTCAGTTCCTTGGCAGGATTGTTGATGAGCGTAATGGAGTTGCGTTCCTTTTCCTGGTCCCAGAAGTCGCACTTGGTGGACATGTAGTTTTCGGCAATCAGGTCTTCGGAGTCGAAAGCCTTAACAGGGGGAAGTCCGTTCTTGCCGTTCTGGGCGTAGATGAAGTACTTCAGGTCCTTGGGATTGTCTTCGTCGGTACCTTCGTAATAGAAGTAGAAGGGCTTGGTAATGTCGTGGCGTTCACCATCCTTGGGGTACAGGATTTCCAGCTTGGGGATCCTGTTGAAGTGGAGGTTTACGCTATCCTTGGTCTCGTTGTTATCGTCGTCGATGGCGATAACGTAAATCTTCTGGTTGCCCTTGGAGTCGATCTTCTTGGGATCGTTCTTGATGGTCAGGTACAGGGAGTCGTTATTCTTGCGGGTCTCGTACTTCCATTCCTTGGGGTCTTCCTTGCCGCTGGCGTCCAGGTCCACCATGATCTTCTTGATGGTGCCGAAGGAATCGCTAACGGTAATGGGGAAGACGATGTTGCCCTTGTTGCTGGTCCACAAGGTATCCTTGGGAACGTTCAGGACAGGCTTGGTGTCGATGACGTTGATATAGGTGCGCTTGGTGTCGGTACCGGCGGTGTCGGTGGAGTTGTTACCGTCGAAGGCGATGAACAGCGGGTAGTACACGCCGGGCTTGGAGTAGGCCCAGGCCATGGGCGTTGCGTTGTTGCCCAGGATAACGGTGTCCTTGCCGTCGGCCTTGGTCAGGTTCCACTGGAATCGGTAGATCTTGTCGACGTTACGGGGCAGGATGCCCATCAGGTAGACCGTATCGTTTACGGTAACCGTCAATGTGTCTGCCAGGGAGTCCGAGGTGTTGAAGTTAGTGTTGGCCATGGAGTCGGCGAATGCCTTGGCGTCTTCGAAGGACTCGCGCTGGGCGAAAATTCGGGAATGGTTATTCTGGAGGCTCACGTCTTCCTTGACGGAGGGTTCCCTAGAGCAGTCCGAAAGGCCTGCTATGGCTAAAATACCAAAGAGCAATGTTAAATATCGTGACTTACGCATGACTTACCTATGTTGCACCTTTTGGGGTTAAACCTTGTATTGTAAACTTTTATAAAATGTATCTTTTTTGAAAGCATTTGGGTGTGGAATTTGCACCGATGGAGTAAGATTTATGGAATTAATACCCCTTTGGTATTGGTTGGCTGTTTTTTTTGTTTTTGGCGCCTGTGTCGGTAGCTTCTATAACGTTATCGTGTACCGCATGCCCCGCGGGATTTCGCTGATAAACCCGCCCTCCCACTGCCCGCTGTGCAAGAAGCAGATCCCCATCTACCTGAACCTGCCTGTAATCGGCTGGTTCATTCTGCGTGGCAAGACCGCCTGCTGCCATAAGCCCCTCAATATTATATATCCCATTGGCGAAGCCCTCTGCGGTTTGCTGGGGGCACTGGCCCTGTTCGCTGCCGTGGCGGTCAATTACGGTGCCGTTGTGCCGGAACTTTTTGTATCGCCCGTGATGCAGCCCAGCGTGTGGGCCGATGCCCTGGCCATGTTCTGGCTCCTGCTGGGAGCTTACCCCGTCTGTGCGGTGGATTTTAAGTATAAATTAATTCCCGATTCCATGAGCGTTGGCGGCATTGTGGCTGGCCTCCTGATTTCGCTTATTCCCGGGGGCATTACCCCGCTGCAGAGCCTGGTCGGCGCGGTTGCCGCCGGTGGCGGCCTCTATTTGCTTGGACTTGTGGCAAGCAAGGTCTTCAAGAAAGAAGCCATGGGCTTTGGCGACGTGAAGCTTTTGGCCGGCTACGGAGCCCTCATGGGTTGGCAGTCTGCGGCCATGATCCTGGTGGTTGCCGCCGTGGTGGGCCTGCTGGTGATGATCCCCTACGCCCGTATCCAGCGCAAGATTGCAGAAAAGGCCGTGGTGGATGATTCCGAAGATGTTTCTGGCCAGATTCCCTTTGGTCCGTTTCTGGCCCTGGCGGCCCCTATCGTGTACCTTTGGGGCGAAACCTTCCTTGAACTTTATATAAGGTTTGTAGTCGGAGAATAGAACGTCTAACTTTTAATAGAAAAACTGGCTCCCGGGTGGGGGCCAGTTTTTTTTGTTGGTTGGTATTGGAGGAGGAATTTCTTATTTCGTCTGGATGTAGCGTCTGATGGCGGTACCGGACTTGCTGTACTCTACGACGATGGCGCGGGTGGCGACCATCTTGTTCGGCTTGGTGTTGCCGGTGTAGAGGGGGCGGCCCTGCATATCGAAAACGCGGTAGTAGCTGGCTTCGGCCTCGGTAGCCGCATCTGCGATGGTTCGGATGGCAGATTCTTCGGAATCGCTGGATTCAATTTCTTCGGAAGAATTGCTGGATTCAATTTCTTCTTCGGAACCGCTAGACGCGATTTCTTCAGAGGAACTGCTGGCCGGGTCTTCGATTTCTTCTGCAGCCACTTCGAAAGTCACGAATTCAGACATCTGGGTCAATCCGGAATTGTCGGTAGCTACGGCCACGGCGGAGTAGGTTCCTGCAGCCAGGTCGTTTACGGTGACGCTATAGGGGGCAGAAGTTGCGGTTCCCACCAGCTCTGTTCCGATGTAGAAGCTTACGCTCTTTACGGAACCGTCGGCATCGCTTGCGGAGGCGGAAAGTGTTACGCTGGAGCCTGCATCAAAGGCCTTGTTGGCGGCGGGTGCCGTCATGGCGACGGTGGCTGCCTTGTTGCTTACGCCAAAGGCCTGGTCGTAGGCGGGCATGGATCCGTAGCGGCCTCCCACGCCTGAGAGAGAGGGCAGGTCGGTGGGAAGGCTGTTTACGTCTCGCTTTTCCCAGCTGTAGCTGGGGTTGAAAGTTTCTGCCTGAGGGGCACCCATGGTTACAGTACCATTGTAGCGGTGCTGCTGGGTGGTGTTGCTATAGGTGATGCCGCTAAAGTAGACATAGCCGTTGTCGCCCCATTCTGCCAGGTAGCCCTTGCCGTTCTTGATGTAGCTATTTTCGTAGTGGACATAGGCCTTGGCTGTGGCACTGTGGCCGCTGGCGCCTGCAATGAAGAAGCGGTTGCCGTCTACCAGCTGGTTGTAAAGGTGAACCTTGGAACCGTCGTTTTCGCCCGTTACCTTGGGAACGCGGCCGTAGGTATTATGCCAATAGGAGTTGGCGTAAGTCAGCTGGGCGTCTTCTACCAGTGCCATGTAAGGGTCGGTTCCCCAGCAGTTGAAATCGTTGGCGCCGTCAAAATCCAGGTAGCTGATGGTAGCGTTGTCTACGAATTCCATGTCGAAACCGTCGCTAATCCACTTGTAGCTAATATGGTCGGCCCAGAACTTGTCCACATGCTTCGAAGAGGTTCCTACCGTTTCGAGACCGTCGCCACCTTCGATCAGGTGGGGGTTCACGTCGTAGATGGCCAGGTTGCGATAAATGTGGTTGCCGCTGCCTTCGTTACTGCGGACTGCAATAGAGGCTCCACGCAGATTGGCGCCGCGGCCCATGCCCACCAGGCTCTTGTTGGCCTTGGTGGTAATCCAGTTGGACCATGCCATCAGATTTTCGCTTTCCTGGACAATCTGCACGCCGGCTTCGGTCAGGTCGCTGCAGCTATTGGCCTTGAAGGTGATGCGGTAGAAAGTATTGGTCTTTCCGGTGACCGCATTCTTTTCGGAGCAGGTAGTCTTGCACCAGGTGCGTCCCTTGGCCTTGGCTTCGGTTACCGCATTGCGGAACTGGCGGAAATCGTAGGTTCCTTCGGGAACGAGAATAGTCAAGGCGTCAGAAGACTGCAGGTACTTGCGGACTTCTGCGGAATCCTTTGCGATAACGATTTTGCCTGCGTCGCCGCCTGTTGTAGAGGCACCGAAACCTTCCGCCCTTACATTCAGGGTAAACAGGAGGACTGCGACGGAATCGCTTTCGCTGCTGGTCCAGATCCACTTGGACTGGGTATTTGCGGCAAAGCCCTTCAGGTCGCCGCCGCTAGGCATCTTTGTGTTGGAATAGCTCAGGGCTGTAGCTCCGCCCCACATGCTCAAGTCGCGGCCCTTTTCCTTCCAGGAGGCGTTTCCTACAGACGGCTTGGATTTCCAGTCGCTGCCGCTGTAATAGGAACGGTCAAGATCGTCAATCTGGACCAATACGCCGGGGGCTCCCGCGCCGTTGACACCCACCACGGAGAATGCGTTCTCGCCGGGGAGCAAAGTCATAGGAATGAAGCGGACGCGACCGGCCTGATTGTCTTCGGCCAGCAGGGCGCCATTGTGGTAAAGGCGGTAGCCGCCATCTGCCACAATCCACACTCCCGGACCCTTTCCTGCGTTGTAGGTGGCGGCGATGAGCTGAGAGCCCACCTTGTCTCCACCTCCATAGTTTTTGTCTGCAGGAAGCGTCACCACTTCATTTGCAGGCGTGGCGGCCAGCGATACACCACACGTACCAGCCATAACCATGCCTGCGATAATTTTACCCAAAACACCTTTTTTCATAAAGTTAAACCTTTCTTTTTATGAAATCCCAAATATCCCTGGTTCCTAGACAACGGGCATCCCAACCTCGTCGGCTCTGAACCATTGATAAATCTACCCAAAAAGCGGGAATATTCCTACTTGTTTTATGACTGAACCTCATTTAGCGTTGTTTCTGGACAACGGCAATGCGCTGGCCGATACCCCCATTTGCCCCCTTTTTCTTACATTTTGGGCATGGTTGAACCGCAAAAACAGAAAAAAGTCTTCGAATACCTGGATTACCGGGAATTTTTGAGGGACTATTACAGTCAGAAGAAGGCTGCAAACCCGGCCTTCTCCCTGCGTGTATTTTCTGACAGGATCGGTTTCAAGGCCAAGGACTTTATTAGCCGCGTCATGAACGGCGAAAAGAACCTGAGCCAGCAAAGCATTCCCAAGGTGGCGTCTGGGCTGCGGTTGGGCAAGCACGAGACGGAATTTTTCGTGGCCCTGGTGGAATTCAACCAGGCCGAAACCACTGACGACCGCAATGCGGCTTTCGAAAAGATGCAGGCCGCCATGAAGGTGGTCCGCTTTGCCGAAAAGCAGCACATGCTGGGGCATGCCCAGTATATGATCTATTCCCACCCCCGTCATCTGTTTATCCGTAGCCTGATCGGCATGTTCGGATTCGACGGGGATTATGCCGCCCTGGCAAAACAGGTGAATCCAAAAATTACCGCCGACGAGGCGAAGCAATCCGTAAAGCTGCTGGAAGAATGCCAACTCATAAAGAAGGATGAGAACGGCAAGTATGTGCTTACAGAAAGCGCCATTACCACAGGGGATCGTACGTCAAAGCTGGCCCTTCGCGGTTACCATCAGAATTGCCTCAAGATGGGGGCGGAATCCATCGACCGTGACCCGCCGGGCAAGCGCCACATTTCTGGCCTGACCCTGGGCATCAGCAAGGAAGGCTACGACCGCATCGTAGAACGTATCAATGCCTTCCGTAAAGAAATTGCCCTCATCGCCGAAGAGGATGAGGGCAGTGATAAGGTGTTCCAGATGGAATTTGCGTTGTTCCAGGTGGGCGGAAAATCGGAAAGCTAGCTTAAAAGGCGAATGTCTTTTGTGTGAGGGACTTTCCGTTTTCGGTAACCCTGACCATATAGACCTTGTGATCCAGATTTCCAAGGTTCAAACTATAATCCCTTCCTGCGAAACGTTCCGCAAGAATCTTGTTCCCCAGCATATCGAAAATGGCAACTTCCTTCGGGGAGGCGCTTGCTGTATTGATGTGCAGGGTAGAACCTTCTACGTGGAGCTTAAGCCTAGAGGCGACGGTGGGAGCGAATCCTGTTGTAGATGTAGTAGGCTCGGCCTGCTGACTGCTAGAAGAAACTTCACTGTCAGAAGGATTCTCACTGCTAGAAGAAATCCCGCTGCTGCTGGAAAGGGGCTCCGGCGTGGGGCACTTGGAAAGAGGCATGGCGGAGTTGGTGGTAAAGCAGGCCAGGGTGTCTCCTTCTAGAACGAAGTTGTATACGCCCGGAATGCCTGCCCTGCCGCTCTTGTTGACGAAGGTGAAGTCGGCATAGTAACCGCCCTTTTGAACGACCTTGTTCATGGCCACACGCTGGTGGCTCTTGTTGCTGTTGACCGCTGCGTTTTCGAAAGCGTATGCATCGTAATCGATGTACCACACATATACGCCGTTGTTTTGGATGTAGGCGTCGTACTTTACGGCGGGGCGGTATTCAACAATGTAATATTCGTCGTTCTGGTTTGGGTTGCTGACAGAAAAGGCTTCCATCTTTGAAATGTCCCTCATGACGTACGAGGAATTGGGAGACATTTCCTTGATGGTCATCCAACCCATGGCTTCGCGTTCGAAGGCGGAGAACGAGGGCGGCGTTTCCCAGTTGCCGTTGTACATGCCCTGGGTCATGACATCGTAGGGAGTGGGGCCCGATACAAAGTTCGTTCCGGAGCCGGAGTACATGTCGGGGAGACCCAGCACATGGCTAAACTCGTGGGCGAAAATTCCCATGGCGTTCAATTTCGAATTGTTGGAATTGTCGCGGTACTGGGCGATGAACAGGTAGGCGTCGAATGTATATCCGCCGGCGGTATAACCCTTGCTCCACTGGCTGGCGGCGCCGTTGTAGATCATCTGGTATTTGTGCCCCCAGAAGTAGTCGCTTTGCTTAAGGGCGTTTTGTTCTTCGCCGGGGAACAGGAAGAGGAACCCGTCGACGGTGGTGCCTTCGGCGCAGTACTTGTTTGCGTTGGCCTTGAAGTTCGGGTGCTTGACCAAAGCGTCAATACCTGCCTTGGTGTAATTCCCTTCGCTGAAATTACTGCCGCTGCCGAAACTGGTCTGTGCCACGTTTAGCGGTAGGGGGTAGATGTCAAAATGAATGTCCAGGTTACCGTTGGATGAATGGAGGTAGTAATCGCGGAGGCTGCCGATGTTGCCGTTCTTGTTGTAGCCTTCCTTGTTGAGCAGGTCATAGACGGCGGCGGAGTCGGCGTGGGGAATGTCTGTGGTTCCGACCAGGAGGGTTGGGATGTAACGTTCCCCCGAGACCCACTTTTGCGGGGTAGGGCGGTTTAGGGGCTGGGGGCTAGAAGAGCTCCTTAGTATCAATGCGCCGGGCTGTTCACTTTCGTCGGGAAATCGGCCCCCGTAAATGGCCTCATGCTTTTTTAGGATATTCTGCTTCTGGGATTCGTCTAACTGTTCCAGAAATTCATTTTCGGAGGGCAGCCTCAAATCCTTGTCGTGGGCGATAACGTTAGACGGTTTGCCGTTGGTGTCGGCGTAAACGTAAGTCCCGGATTGGTCGGGGAGCACCAGGTAGCCATCCTGGGTGGTGGCATAATGATAATGCTCGTCACCATGGTTGACAAGGGTGAGCTTGGAATCTCCGTTGTCTACAGTGTTGTAGACGTTAGGGGCTGCAGGGCGAGCCCAAAGTGCAGAAACGATGCCGCTGAATAAAATTAACCCGAATGCACTCTTCATGTTAAACTCCTGCAGAGAAAGATAAATTTTTTTTGGGAGAGCCGGTTGCTTTTTCTGTGAATACAATCTCATCCTCTTTACAATTCCATCTTGTTTGTTTAACTTTGCACACAAGTTCACTCCGAGTGACTTTTTTTGGGCCTCATTTACGGACCCTTTATATCTACTAGATAAAAACTTCTCTTTTGGAGAAATCATGAAAAATAGGGTATCAAGGTGCGCAGCCTTGATTGGGACCGTATTGTCTCTTTCGAGCTTTGCGCAGGTTTGTAACGAGGTCATCTTGTACAAGGGTGGCGAATCTGGTGTGATGGAGGCCGGAAATACATTTCCGGAATCTCCGGAGTGGAAGGCTAACTGGGGAAACATGGGAACTTTGGTCCCGCCGTATATCCGCATTTCTGGAGCGAAGGCTTCTGCGGGCGACTGGAGCGGAACCATGGTCCTGGATCGCATGCCGGTAAACGTTCCTGGAGGCAACCTGTCTTTGGACCTGTCGGCTTCCCGGGCGGGGAAGGTGGGCGTCTGGCTGGAGGGTGATTTCGGCGTTAGCGCGGTACATTATGTGAATGTGTCTGCCGGTGTGCCGAACCACCTGGAAATTCCCGTCGCCTCGATTGTGGGTTCTGCCGGTGGACTTGTCCAGAGGCTTGGCGTTGGACTTTATGACGTTCCCGCCAACAGCTATGAGACTCTCGTTCTGGATAACATCGCCTTTAGCTGTGCCGTGGGTGTTGATGGTATGGTCGATGGCGACTCCGACGAGGAATCCCGGGAATTGGTGGTGGACTATTCCTTTAGCGATGTGGTTCCTGCAAGTCCCCGTCGCGAAACCCGGTTCAGGAGCGTTGCGGCTACAGAAACTTCTGCCGCCTACGATTCTGTATCCCGCGTAAAGATCGCCGACTCCACCAACGCCGACTTTGTATTGGCTGAACAGGAACATCTGCAAATCCAGAACTTTATGGAATCTGCGGAGCTTACTCCCGAGGAATCTCGCCGAGGTTGGTTTAACAGTATGTATCTGATTGAACGGAACCGTTTGCGGGATAGCGCCATGGCGAATCCGAAGGCGCTGTTCTACGAGGCGGCGGAATTTACGGCGGGGTATGATAATCGCGTCATGCCTGTCCTCGTCGGTAATGTGGACTATGCCTACCGCGTCTGTGCCGATACTTCCTGCGAAGTTTCTGATTTTGAGTCGGGCAGGGCGCTGCTGGCAGGGGTGCCTTCGTCAGAGGTTTCTGGGTCTGTACTTGAAATTTACTATGACCCCTATTTTATTGCCACTAACCGCAGTTCTATTCCGACTCTAGAAATCCACGATGGCAAAAGATGGGTGAATGTTCCCCTGAAATCAAAGGTCCGCGTAGAATTCGATTCTGCCGGTAAAAACAGCGTGAGTGTCCGCCTTGCAGATGGTGATATGACGGTTACTCAGAATATTGCAGTGGAGGTGAAATAATGCGTTTCTTCTTGTTGATGGCGACACTTCTGTTTGCCGCGGCCTCTTCTTTTGCCTCGGTAAAGGACCTGTTCTTCTATAAAGACGGCAGCCGTACTTGCGTAAAGGATTCCTATGGCATGGCGCCTGTGGATGCCGACGGAAAAAGCTGCAGTAGTTCCTCTAGGCACGATGTTCGCATCCGTGTGATCAATGCCGAACAGAATTCGGGGCAGAAGCTGGGCTTTAATCTGGTTCGCCCCTTCCTGATTATCGACGGAATCAATCTGGACCCCGGTAACCAAAGGACCCTCTCCAGTTTTCAGGATGATGCCAGTCAGATGGGGCTTTCTAGCCTACTTTCTGATCTGGGATATACCCCTGTGCTGGTGCAGTTCTCGGAAACGGTTCTGCAGTCCCTGCAGAAAAATGCCGAACATTTTACGGACCTCATGAAATTCATGAACAGGAATAAGTTGTTCGGCTTTGCCAACCGTTCTGTCGACGGCTTTGTAGTTATGGGCATTAGCCAAGGGGGAATTATCGGCCGCTATGGTGCCTACAAGTATGATTCTGCCCGCTCTTCGTCTGATGCTCCTGTGCGCCTGTTTGCCTCGCTGGATTCGCCCCATCAAGGGGCCGTAATTCCTAAAAGCCTGCTTTACACGATTGACTTCTGGGCCGAAAGGGGCGGAAGCAGTGAAGCTGAAGCCTTCAGGGATTTAATTCAGGGGGATGGTGCCCAGGACTTGCTGTTGGCCAGGCTAGAGAAGCGAAGTCAGCACCTCTTTTTTACGCCTACGGTGGTAAAGGAGGATTTCTCTTCGAACAGATTCCTTTTCGGGGATTACCGCAAGGCTGCGGAATACAAGGGCTTCCCTTCTGTTCTTGTGGCCCAGGGGCTGCTGAAGGGTAAGGAAATTTCCCATTCCAAGACTTACTTCAAGTTGAATCGCAGGGCTAAGAAGGCGGGTACCGTAATGGGCCGTGCCGAAAGTTACCTGTATGCGCCGGGGAGCGATTCTTTGAGTCTTTCCTACAATCGAATTTATCGTAAGATTAGCGAAGATTTCAAAAGAGATGAAGTCCGCTATTCCAAATATGATTTCGTACAGGGGAGTACTTACCCTTTTTCTAAGGTGATGTATAATAACCTGAGAAAGGGAATGCTGAATGCCATGCCCAGCGGTATGAAGATGAAAATCCTCGGGGCTCATTTCTCCTTGAGCACAGGGTGGGATGCTGATACCCTATATCAGACCCAGAGTACTTTCATTCCTACGGCTAGTGCCATGGATTTAAAGTGTAATGGCAAGATGGCCATGAACCAGGGGTGTGCCTTTAGCCAGTCGTCTAGCGGATTGAATTTTGAAAAGCCGGGTAGCCATAGCACCGCGACAGCCTTTTACGGCGTCGATCCGACACATCCCCGCTATAAGGATTCAAAGGGACCCCATCATATTGAACTTCCTGTAAGTAAGGGCGAGTTGGATACGACGGTTCTCCGGGGTATTCAGACGGACATTTGGAGGGTTCTGTGTGAATTGGCCAAGGCGGATTATGATACGGCCCGCAAGGAATATCGTAATGCCTATCTGGCGGAACATTTTACTCCGAAGGCCAGCTGCATGGATAATGCCAATATCCCTGCAATCGTGAAGAATGCCGGCCTTACCCAGACGAAGAAATTCCCTTATGCCAGGTATGACTACAAGACTTCTGCCACCGAAAAGAGCGGTACCGTCAAGTTTGACTTGGCTGCAGGCTGGCATCGTGTGGCCTGGTTTGACTACGGCGAAAACATTCCGGAAGGGAGTTCCTTTGAAGTTGATGTAAAGGTGGAGAACGCAAAGAATGACTGGATGCGTGCAGAACTCCTTCTGCATAAGGGCAAGAACAATTCCAACCAGCTTCAGCTGACCGAAGTGAAGGTCCCTGTCGATGGCAAGAAACATACCTTGCGCTGGAAAATGCCCTTTAGCAGGAATGCCCCCAGCACCTACAGGTGGATTCGCCTTGTGCTGAATTCCGATGGAGGCCGTGTGGCGTTGTCGAATCCAAGGCTTGTGGTGACCGGTGTAGAAATGCCTGAACCGGATCAGATCAAGTCCAACATAATTTACCCCAACTCGTCTTACAAGGTGACACCGTGGCTGTCTTCTACCCGGGTGCGCTATATGCCGACGGCTCAAGGTCAAAAGGCTTTGCAGATTGATTTCGATGCTGCGGAAAGGGGAGTCCATATCATCTTTGATAGTGCAAAGTCCTTGAGGGGATTTTCAAACTTGCGGGTGTCCTTTAAGCAGGGTACTTGTAGTGAAACGGCCGTGTATTTCGATTCCTATCGAGGGGGCGCTCGTCGCCTTAGGGACTTTGCCCCGGCGGGTACAAGTGCGGCCCTGATTCCCCTGGATTTGATTGTGGATACCCGCGTTACGCCTAATTTTGGATTGTCTGCAAGCCGATTGTCCATTTTAGGTATGAAAACTTCGGAATCTTGCGTTATCCAGGATATTTTGTTAGAATAACTTGTGTGTTGCATATAAAATTATGTAAAATTTATATGCTTTTTTACAGGCAAGATTTTGATTGCGTAGGGATGTAAAAAGGAGATAAAAATGAATAAGAGTACCATCGCCATGGTTACCATGGCTGCACTGTCGTTGAACTTGACCGGCTGCCTTCTTCCCAAGGCTCGCTCTATGGGGGCTTCCCTGATGCCAGTCCCCCTGGATCATCGAGTCGATGGAAATGACGACTCCCAGAAGGTGACTTTGTCTGCTAGCGGTTTCTGGAACCGTAATTCAGAAGACCGCAACTTGGATAAGGTGATGTCTGGTGGTGGCGACCTGGGCCTGACTTATCGCTTTGGCGGTTCTTTGTCTCCGCTGTTTGTGAATGCCGCGGCAGGGGCCTTTGGCGGTTCCCTTTCCATGTCCTGCACAGAGAGTGATTGCAAGAATCACGGCGAAAACGAAAAGTACAGGCAGTGGCTCTCTACTAAGGAAGGCCAGAAGGACTACAGCTTCTGGAATGTTCAGGAACGAGTTCTTGTAGGTGCTGACTTTAACCCCGGTTCCTTGATGATCATGGGGCTTGGTGCCGGAATGCAGTTCTACCAGGGTAGCTCTGACTACGACGATCTCCGCGATAAGCTCAGTGAGAAAAAGATCATGGATGACGTCGATCGGAATGTGGGCTTTGGAGTTGTCTCTGCGGTCTGGCTTGGCGCCCACCTGGGCAAGCAGGGGCAGTACGGCAACGTGGTGGCCGAAGTGGATACCTATTTCAAGGGCGACCCGGAAGACTGGCTTGGTAGCGTTAAGCTGACCTACAGCCACCCCACTGGATTCTTTGGTGGCGCCGCCTACGAAGACCTGCTGGGCCTTACCCTGTATGCGGGTAAAACCTTCACGTTCTAGAATAATTAACAAGAACAAAAACAAGAATAAAAAACAAGAAACCCCGCGAGTTGAATCGCGGGGCTTCTTGTTAGAACTGCCGTAGCCGACTTGCGTCGGCTTGGCGAGCAGCAGTCTGCGGCTATTACTTAAGGGTGCTTACCTGAACGTCCCAGCTCTGGTTGCCGAGGGCGATACGGTAAGTAGAAGCCTGACCAGCCTTCATGTTCTTGGTGTCCACAGCCGGTGCTGCGTTCGGGTCCTTCTTGGGAACGCCAATGTGGCGGTTACCCTTGAGGAATTCGATACCCTTATTGCCAGCCTTGGTCTGGAGACAGCCGACGATGAAGATGTTTTCGTCGGTAACAGGAAGACCGTTTTCTTCAAGCTGCTTCTTTGCAGCCGGAATACCCGGTTCAAGGATTTCTTCTGCGCACTGAACGCCCGGATGAGCCACAGAGAACGGTTCCATCTTGAACTGGTCTGCTGCGATCTTCACGAGTTCCGGATCCGGTTCGCAAGGAGTCTTACCCTGGTAGCCAAGGAGCATCTTGCCGTAGCCTTCAGTCATCTTGAACCAACGATCACGACCAGCGTTTTCGTTGATGGTGTTCATGTAGGCCTGCTGGAAGTAGAACTGAGAAACCGGGGTCACGGAAGAAGCAAAGCCGCCGCGAGCCACGCATTCGCTCATGTTCTTGATCACCTTGTCGTACAGGTGGAAGGTCTTGGTTTCGCGCATCATGAGGGTGTTGGCGGTAAGTGCGCCACCCGGCATGGGGGAGAAGATCACGTCCGGAGAGATCTGACGAGCTTCGGGCGGGAAGTTGTAGTCCTTGAGGCATTCAACGGCGACGTTGTTTGCGTCCATGAGTTCCTTGATGTGATCGTCAACGATACCGTCTTCGCCGAGAGCCAGCTTGTAGTCGGTGCCCTTGAGAGCGTGGAACATGGAGAACAGGTCGGGCTGGGAAGTACCACCGGAAAGGGGCTTGCGAGCCAGGTCAACGCCGTCTGCGCCACCTTCGATAGCTGCCTTGTACTGAGCAACACCAGTACCGCAGGTATCATGGCTGTGGATGCGGAGTTCGACATCGTCGCCCAGGAGCTTACGAGCGCGCTTGAAGGTTTCGTAAACCTTGGTGGGGTTGGCGGTACCGGAAGCGTCCTTGAAGCAAACGGAAGCAAACGGAACGCCTGCGTCCAGGATGTTCTTGAGGATGCGTTCGTAGAAAGCGGCATCGTGTGCGCCTTCGCATCCCGGAGGAAGTTCCATCATGGTAACCACGACTTCGTGTTCCAGACCGGCTTCGGTAATGCACTTACCGGAGTAGATCAGGTTGTTCACGTCGTTGAGAGCGTCGAAGTTACGGATACGGGTCATGCCGTGCTTCTTGAACATGTCGGCATGGAGCTTGATCATGTCGCGGGGCTGGGGTGCCAGAGCCACAACGTTAATACCGCGGGCCAGGGTCTGCAGACGAGCCTTGGGGCCAACGACGCGGCGGAATTCGTCCATCATGTCGAATGCGTCTTCGCCGCAGTTCTGGTAGAGGGCCTGGAAACGGGCGCCGCCACCTGCTTCAAAGTGGGTGATACCTGCGTGGCATGCAGCTTCAACAGCCGGCATGAAGTCCTTTGCGAACACGCGGGCACCGAAAATAGACTGGAAACCATCACGGAAGGAGGTATCCTGGAACTTGATCTTTTTCATGTGTCTTCCTATGGGGCTTATAACCCCGTGTGTATTAATTCAATAAAATACGCCGATGAATATAATAAATGTGGTAGGCCCGTGTTGAACCTAAATTAGGTCTAACGATACTTTTTACAATCATAAACCTCAAAACGGACTAGGTAGAGAATATTTATATTTGAAATATGAGCTTGATAAATACGATTGTTGTTTCGGGGGGCACCCACGGTAACGAGCGTACTGGTGTGCGTCTGGTTCAGAAGTGGATGGATAATCCTGAATGTTATAACAATTTATGTAAAAGTGCAAAGGTCGAACTGGTACTTGCCAATCCCGAAGCCATAAGGTTGAACCGCCGCTATCGGGACCACGACCTGAACCGCGCCTTCTCCCAGACCTGCCTGGATATGAATGGGACTCCCCAGCAGTATGAGTTCCGCCGGTCTAAGGAGCTGAACGAAATTTACGGACCCAAGGGCCCCGATACCAAAACCGACCTGATTCTGGATGTCCACAACACCGGATCCAACATGGGCATGTGCCTGATCCTTTCTGACAGGGATCCCTTCTGCATGAGAGCCTCTGCGGTTTTGACTCAGGAATTTTCTGACGCCTGGATTTATTACCAGCCCGAGGAACGCAGCGCCTCGCCCTACTTCGGTACGGTGGCCAAGGCGGACATCTGCATAGAGATTGGCCCCCAGCAGCACGGGACTCTGGACGCCGCCATTTTTGAGCGCTCCGAAAAGCTGGTCCAGCGCTACCTGGAACTGGCCGAAGAATGGAACCGCGGCGAACTGCAGAAACGCCCGCCCATCAAGGTGGATGTGTACACCCAGTTCAAGGATATCGGCTACCCCAAGCCCCAGGGCGGCGGAGCGATCCAGGCCATGATCCACCCCAATCTCATGGGACACGACTATTGTGAATTGAAGGATGGGGATAAGCTGTTCAGAACGTTTGACGGTAAGGATATACTGTACCATGGTGAAAGCCCGGTGTACCCCATCTTTATCAGCGAACCCGCCTATTACGAAAAAGACATCGCCATGAGCCTCACCACAAAGACCGTGGAAGAGTGGTAAAAACTTGGAACATCTTGAAAGCGATGTCATCCTGACCTCCCTTCCGTGTCATCCTGAACCCCTTCCGCGTCATCCTGAGCGGAGCGAAGGAACTAGAATTTATTTAGAACAAGAGAACGATTGTATGGCTGAAGAAAACGAAGAACTGAAAGAAGTGAATGGCGAAGAACGCCTTAAGAATTTCATGGAACTGGTGCAGAAGCAGAAGGGCGAACAGTGGAGTTCCCGCTTGTCCGACATCCTGGATGCTTTTGAAGATTTCTTGACGACCCGCCCCGAACCTCCCAAGGAATGGTCCGATACCTATGCCGCCAAGGGCAAGGAATTTGACTACTATCAGGTGGTGCTGCCCCAAGATTTCCAGGACCCTTACGAAGATGACCTGGGCAATATCCACCGTCTGCGCAACGAGTTCGAACGTACCCCCAGCACCATGGCCCTGGAACATGAGCTGATCAGCCGCAACTACTTCATTTTCGAGAACGGCCATGCCGACGCCATTCCCGCTCCCCAGCCCATGCTGATGCTTGAAAGCAAGGACCGCGATGACGACGAAGAGGAACAGGAAGGCGACATTACCTGGGATTGCTGCATTTCCATTTTCCCCGATGGCAGCTACATCGCCTACAACTTGGCCCACGACGACGAAGAAGTTCTGGGCGAAGATTTCAAGGCGGAATTCGACAAGCATATCGACGTGCTTTCCCGCCTGCAGCTGGTGATTCCCGTAGAAGGCCGCGACTACGGCATTCTGAGAAGCGACGCTTAATTTTTTAGGCGGCAAACTGCTGGGGGCAAATTGCTTCGGCAAACTGCTGCGGAAAACTCGTTGTTGAACTGCGTCGGCTTTGAAAGAACCGGCGCATTTTTTTGAGCTTTAAATGGAATTTTTTGAGACTGAGATTTACAAGCGCTATCTGGAAATATTGAATCGGGATGGCTGTCTGCCCCAAAAACGCGATGGCCTTGGCGCTCAGGGCCTCGGTGCGGCTGAACCGCAGGCGGTATCCTTTGGCGAACTGCTGGAGAAGTATGACGCATTCTGCTTTGATGGCTATGGGACCTTGTATAACCGCGGAGCCTTTGTTTACCCGGGAGCCCGGGACTGGTTTGCGGCCTTGCGTTCTGCGGGCAAGCAGGTGCGCCTGATTACCAATGCGGCCAGCGATGTAGACCGCGTGCTGGCGGCGGATGCCGCAAAGCGTGGGTTTGACTTTTCTGAAGCGGAGACGATTTCGTCGGGAAGTTTGCTGAAGGACCTGGTGAAGGAATTGCGGGCCGGAACCGCCGCCAATGCAAATCAGGCCTGCGGCCCTCTGAAATTGCGTGAGGTTTACTACATCGGGCGGGAAACCGGTAAGAACGTCTTGGCGGAATGTGGCATGACGGCGGTTGCGCCCGACGAATTCCCCGAAGAGCCCGTGGTGGCCATTTCTTCGGCGAAGGATACCGATGAAACTTATGCCCGCGCTGTAGAAATTCTAAGACGTCCCGGTGCTATTTTGCTGGTGCTGAATTCCGATGCCTGGGCTCCGAAAATTGACGGTTCCCGTGAGCCTGTCTCTGGGGCCCTTTGTGAACGCCTTCGTCGCGAATCCGTAGACGAATCTAACGGCGGCAATGGCGGTAACTGCGGTAATGGCGGCAAGGGCTGTACCACTTACTATTTGGGAAAGCCCTTCCCGGCGATCTGGAAAAAGGTTAGCGCTTCTTTGCCCGAGTCCCTTTTTAATGGGCGCAAGCCCCGGGTGGTCATGATTGGCGATACCCTGGGAACGGATGTTCTTGGGGCCCGCGTGGCTGGCTTTGACAGTGCCCTGGTTGTGGGCCGAAATGAACCTGCCGCGGAATTGCTGGTAGATGAACTCGAACTGGGAATCCGTCCGGACTTTTATTTGTAACCTGTAAAATTTAACCGTCGATTATGTAGTCCACGGCGATGCTGTGGAGGCCGGTAAAGTAGTCTCTCTCGATGACGGGGCGGGCCTCAATTCTTGGAATCTGGGGGCGCTTCAGGTTGTCTTGCAGATACTTGGTCATGGCGTCGCAATCCACTTCTCTAGAGAGACCGCCGGTAATGACGACTACGGCCGGGTCCAGGAACACGGTGGTGGCCAGGATCATGCGGTTGATGGTGGGCTGGGCCTTTTCGATGGAACTGAAGACGACTCGCTGGTCTTCCTTTTTGAAGTTGTAGGGGAAGAAGGAGAGTTCCCCTGCCAGGTTGGAGGCTCCTCGCAGAATGTTTCCGTCTACGATGAATCCTCCTGCAGGAGTTTGCCCCTTGGGGAAGAACAGGATGGCCACGTTCCTGCCGGATTTTGAATCCAGCTTCTTTTCGCAGTTCTTGCGGTAGCCCACGGCGATGGTGTTCATGTCGTTTTCGACGCGGACGGGGAAGCCGGTGGCGTTTTCCAGTTCGGCGGCCACGTTAAGTCCGCTGAGTTCTGTAAGGTCTGAATATTCCAGGATGTTGTTGTTGATGCAGCCCTGGATTCCAAGGACTACGATTTTGACATTCTGTTCGGGCTTGCAAATTCTCTTGATGGCTTCGCTGAGGGTGGTGACGTTGATGACGGGCTCCTGAGTGAAGCCGGCGTCTTTTACGTTGCCGATCAGGTCGCGGACCTGGTAGCGAATGAATGATCCAGTGCTTTCGGTAAAGGCATAAAGGCAGAGGGTGTTGCCCACGCCTTCGCTGATGCGATAGCTCATGGCCCGGCGGCCGCCGCTAGACGAGCGGAGCCGTTCTTCTACGATGGAGCCTTCTGCGGTCATCTCGTTGAGGATGCTTCCGCAGGTGACTACGCTGAGGCCTGTCTTTTCGGCCACCTCGGGTTTTGTGACGGAACCCATCTCTAGAATGACTCGCTTGATGCTAGCCACGTTCTGCTTCTTGATCTCTGCTGCGGAGCGAATTTCTTTTGCCATGTTCATTCTCTTTTTCCGTGAGTAAAACTAACAATGAATGCAGCAAAAAATATGCCGTTTATAAAAATTTGTTGTTTTTACAGAAGTTGAAAATAAACTGCCGACTTTATAAAGTCGTTTTACAAATGATGTACCTACCAAAATGCTACCGTGCTGCTACGGTTATGTAAAACCGGTAAAATTTGTAAAAATCGTGGGTTTCTGAAAAGTTGGCACGGCCTTTGCGTAAAAAGGGGCGTAAAACAATTTACCCACGAGGTGTTTATGAATATTTCCAAGTTTTTAATTGCTGGTGTGATGGCCCTTGCCGCAACCGTTTACGCACAAAAGCCGGTACTGAAGATCGCCTATAGCGATTGGCCGGGTTGGACTGCCTGGGAAATTGCCGAAAAGAAGGGCTTCTTCAAGAAGCACGATGTGGATGTAAAGCTGGAATGGTTTGATTACGGCCCGTCTATGGATGCCTTTGCCGCCAAGAAGGTGGATGCCGTAGGTGTCGCCAACGGTGATGCCATGGTGCTGAACGCTACCGGCGCCCGCAACGTGACCATCTTGATTAACGACTACAGCAACGGTAACGACAAGATTATCGGCGCTCCGGGAATCAACTCCATCAAGGATCTGAAGGGCAAGAAGGTGGGTGTAGAAATTGGCTGTCTTTCTCATGCCTTGCTGATTAACGCTCTTACCAAGAATGGCCTGAAGCCTTCTGATGTGACTCTGGTGAATATGCCGACCCATCAGGCGGTACAGACTCTTGAATCCGGCGAAGTTTCCGCCGTGGTGGCCTGGGTTCCCCATTCCGTGAACGCCCTTGAAAAGGTGAAGGGTTCCAAGGAACTTTACACCAGCGCCAACGAACCGGGCATCATTTACGACTTGCTGGTGGTGTCTCAGGAATCCCTCATGAAGAACAAGGCTGAATGGGCCAAGGTTGTTGCAGCCTGGGATGATGTGGTGGCTTATCTGAATGACCCCGCAAACAAGGATGAGGCCGTCAAGATTCTTGCCGCTCGCGTAGGCATTTCTGAATCCCAGTATGCAAAGTTCATGAACGGTACCAAGTTCCTGCGCCTGAGCGAATCGGTGAAGTACTTCAAGAAGGGCGAAGGTTATAACTCCGTCTTTGGTTCCAGCAAGATCGTCGACAAGTTCTTTGTAGAGAACAAGGTGTACGACAAGAACGTGGACGTAAACCGCTTCATCATGCCCAAGTTCACCGAAGACGCCTTGAAGAAGTAATCAGGTACGCTTCGCTTGAGGTATGAGGTCGGTGGCGTTGCCGCCTAGAGGAAAAAACTAAAAGGCCGATGGCCGACCTTAAAACCTCAAAGCACTCAAAGAGTGCGCCCTAAAACCTTAATTGTTGTGTGGATAAAATGACTAATCCTATTGGAATTCAAAAGACTGTTGGAAAGAAGTGGACTATGGTCCTGGCTATTCTTTCCTTCGTAATTCCCCTGGCGACCTGGAGCGTGATCAGCTATGTGCCTTTTGTCTATCATCCGCTGATGCGCGTGGTAGATGCTGGCGACAGCATGTTCTGTATGCCGGGAGACGAAATCGATCGCGCCAACTTTGCAGAAGAAAACAAGAACCTTCTGGAATCTGGCGCAAAGCCCATGACCGGTGTGCGCGCCAATCCCGCTTACTTGCCCGCACCCCACGAAGTGGCCAAGGCCCTGGTTACCGCATTCACTACGGAACCCAAGCGCGATGGCGATGTATGGTTCTACCAGAGCATCCTTCACTCTGTAAAGATCGTGTTCCTGGCCTTCCTGCTTTCTAGCCTTGTGGGTGTTCCCATGGGTATGCTGTCCGGTGCTATTCCATTTTTTGAAAAGCTGACTGGACCGTTTATCGAATTCTTCCGCTATTTCCCGGCCCCTGTTTTTGGTGCCCTGGCGGTTGCTGTTCTTGGCATTAACGATGCTCCGAAAATCGCCATCATTATCATCGGTACTTTCTTCCAGCAGGTGCCCATGATTAATGCCACCACCCGCCGTGCCGACGGTGCCCTGATTGAAGCCGCCCGCACTCTGGGGGCCTCTCCCAAGCGCATCCTTTTCAAGGTGATCCTCCCTGAAATCGCTCCCAAGATGTACAAGGATATGCGAATCCTTTTGGGCTGGGCCTGGACTTACCTGATTGTGGCCGAAGTGGTGGGCACAAGTTCCGGCATTACCTGGTTCATTAATCAGCAGGCCAAGTACCGTAACTTCGATAATGTTTATGCTGCCATCGTGATTCTTGGAATTATCGGTCTCGGCTGCGACTTGATTCTCGCCTGGCTGGGCAAGAAGATCTTTGCCTGGGAAGATGGCCGCGTCGGTGTGGCCGCCAAGTTCAAGCAGGTCGTTGGTTCTAAGGATGATGTGTTTAGCTTCCGCCTGACTGCAGAAGAAAAAACTATGAGGGATCGTTACAATGGCAGACTCTAAGATTATTTCACCCGCCGAAGATATTATCCTGGAAGCCCGCCACATTGTAAAGGACTTCGAGGAGACTAACGGTTCCGGCACCCATCGCGTATTGGATGATGTTTCCTTTGGCGTTCGCCGTCGCGAGTTCCTTTCGATTATCGGCCCCTCTGGTTGCGGTAAGTCTACCTTGATCCGCATTGCCGCAGGCCTCGAAACCGCAACCTCCGGCGAATTCTACCTGGATGGAAAGAAGGTGAAGGGTACCAGCGCAGAACGCGGCATGGTGTTCCAGAAATACACTTTGTTCCCCTGGATGTCCGTGAAGAAGAACGTGATGTTCGGACTGGAATCCATTGGCCACGGAAGTGAGGCTGAAGAAATTGCGGAACAGTGGCTGCAGATTGTGGGCTTGGAAAAGTATGGTGAGTACTTCCCCAAGCAACTTTCGGGCGGTATGCAGCAGCGTGTGGCTATTGCACGCGCCCTGGCCCCGCAGCCCCGCGTACTCTTGATGGATGAACCCTTCGGCGCTTTGGATGCCCAGACTCGTTCCCAGATGCAGAAGTACCTGCTGGAAGTCTGGAAGAACATCGATATCACCATCATCTTCGTGACCCACGACCTTGACGAAGCGGTATTCCTTTCGGATCGAATCCTTACGCTGCAGGCCAACCCCGGCAAGGTCAAGGAAATGGTGGATGTCCATTCTGTGCCGCGCCCCCGCAACAAGGATAGCTTCTTGCTGCCGGAATTCATCGAAAAGCGCAAGCATATCGAAGGTCTGATTCACCCGCCCAAGCTGGTAGAAGAACCCGAAGAAGAATTCAAGATTGTAAACATGATCGCCAAGAAGTAATGAGTGCGACCTAAAACCATTTTTACAGGAGTCCAAAAATGTCTGAATCTAAAGTACTGTGTGAACAAGTAATTGCTGGCGGCTGGAACTATTCCCGCATCGTAAAGAAGGGCCAGAAGATCCGCCTTACCGATATTGAAGGTGGCGCAAACGCTAGCATCATGTGCTACAACGCCAAGAACTTCACTGAACGCTTTAACCTGGGCGATACCCTTAAAATTCAACACATCTGCCGCATCGCCAAGAACTGCTGCCTCTATAGCGACATGGGCCGCATCCTCCTCAGTGTTGTCGAAGATACCGTTGGCTGGCACGATCCTCTGTGCGGCTGCACCCACGCAAGCCTCATCAAGGAACGTTTTGGCGAAAAGTCCTATCAGGCTGCCCACAACGACTTCTTCCGCAACGGTTACGATTCCCTGCTGGTTGAAATCGGCAAGCATGGCATGACCAAGCGCGACTTTACCGAACTGGTAAACTTCTTCAGCAAGGTTGTGGTTACTTCCGACGGCAAGATGACTTTCGTCGAAAATAACTCCAAGGCCGGCGACTACGTAGAACTCCGCGCCGAAATGGACACTCTCGTTGTAATCGATACCGGTATGCATCCCCTGAATCCCACCAAGGAATATCTGCGCAAGCCCGTGAAGGTTGAACTCCTCACTTGCGATGAAGCTCCCGCAGACGATCCTTGCTTTACCTGGTGCCCGGAAAATGGCCGCGGCTACATCAACACTGCAAACTACAACTTGTAGGGCGCACCTGCGGTGCTTTGAGCTATGAGGTCGCTTCGCTCTGAGGTATGAGCGGAAAGTAAAAAAAAAAAAAGGGTTTATAAGATGTATACAAAATATGTTGAAAGTTCGCTGAAAGAAGAAGATGCCGTTTATTCTGAAGATGTGCAGGCTGGTGCTGGCTGGCTCCATCTGATTAAAAAAGGTCAGACCTTCCGCATTCTGGACCTGAAGGGGAACCAGGCTGTAGATACTCTGTTCATTAACGCAAACGATCCTTCTGAACGTTATAGCGTTCAGCAGACCGTGCAGCGTCAGGCCAACTGTCTCGTAGGCGTTGGCACCAAGCTTTACTCCAACGATGACAATCCCATGCTCACTGTTGTTGCCGACACTTGTGGTGACCATGACACTTTGGGTTCCGCCTGCTCCTGCGAAAGCAATACTTGCCGTTACGCTTTGGACAAGCGTTATATGCACGCCTGCCGCGAATCCTTTTTGAAGGTCCTTCTGGAAACCGAAAATCTGGATAAGCGCGATCAGGTCAACAACCTGAACTTCTTCATGTACGTGCCCTTCGATGAACAGGGCAACCTGAACTTTGCCGACGGTATTTCTAGCCCGGGCAAGTATGTGGAAATGCGTGCCGAAATGGATGTGCTTGCAGTCGTTAGCAACTGCCCGCAGCTCAACAACCCCTGCAATGCTTACGATCCGACCCCCGTCCGCATGCTGATTTGGGACTAGTTCTTGCAATTTTTTGGAGAATGAATTATGAATTCCAAACTTCTTGAAAGTTCTCGAAAGATTGAAGACGCCGTCTTCGATGTAACGGTGAATGCGGGCGACGGCTACATGCTGCCTCTGAAGAAGGGACAGATTCTTCGCATGATCGACGTTTGCGGAAACCAGTCTGGCGACGTGCAGATTTATAATCAGCACGACAAGACTGAACGCTATAATGCCAACAACACCATTACCGCCCAGGCCAACACCATGATTGAATTGGGTACGGTGATTCGCAGCAACCGCAACAACCCCATGCTGACGGTGATTGCGGATACCTGCGGCGAGCACGATACTCTTGGCAGTGGATGCTCTGCAGAAGGCAACTGCGTTCGCTATACGGACAAGACCCGCTATATGCATAGTTGCCGCGACACCTTCGTGCGTACGCTGGAAAACTTTGGCATGAGTAAGCGCGATCAGACTTGCAACCTGAATTTCTTTACCAAGGTGATTCTGGATGATGCTGGCCGCCTTGAATTTGCCGACGGCATTTCTGGCCCGGGCAAGTACATCGAAATGCGCGTGGATATGGATATCCTGTTCTTGCTTTCGGATTGCTCCCAGCTGAACAACCCCTGTAACGATTACAACCCCACTCCCATTCGCATGGTGGTGTTTGACAAGTAGGGTGTAAAATGAGTGAACTTGTTTACCGTGGATTTACCCAGGCCGAGTTGGACGCCGGTTACGACAATACCAATGCCGTTGCCGATAGCGCCATTCAGCTGAAGGGGTTCGACCTGCGTAGCGATGCCTTGGCCAGAAGATTCGCTTCTTCCCTAGACATGACCTACGATGTTCACCCTCGGAACAAGTTCGACTTTTTTAGCTGTGGTAATCGAAAGGCCCCCCTGTTTGTCTTTATTCATGGTGGCTATTGGCAGATGCGTTGCAAGGAAACTTTCCGCTTTCTTGCACAGGGCCCTTTGGCCAACGGATTTAACGTAGCGAACATAGGCTACACTTTGGCTCCCGAAATGCCCTTGACGGGAATCGTCTACGAAATCCGTTTGGCCATAAAGGTTCTACGCAGCCGTGCCGACGAACTGGGCTTTGATGCTGATCGTATTTATGTGTCTGGCTGGTCTGCCGGCGGTCACCTTTGCACTTCTGTTCTCGACGAAACGGGTGTGCAGGGAGCCTTGGCCATTAGCGGCATATATGATTTGGAGCCTATTTCCAAGAGCTACCTGAATAAAAAATTGCAGTTGACTGCCGAAGAGATTCTTCGCCTGAGTCCTGCTCGCGCCCCCCTTGTGAGAAAACCTGTAATCGTTGTTTCTGGAAGCAAGGAACTTCCGGAACTGCGCCGTCAGAGTCTTGAATTTGCGGCTCTTCGAGCTGCGGAACGTATACCGGGAAGCTATTCCCTGCTAGATGGCCATGACCATTTTTCAATCCTTACGGAACTGGAAAATCCCAATGGCGCTCTTTCCCGGCTACTAAACATCATGGCAGGGAAGTAAGGCGTGAGGAACGCTTCGCTTGAGGTATGAGGTCGGTGGCTTTGCCACCTAGAGGTTGAATAATATGACCTGAGAGCGCGAAAGCGCGGCCTGATACCTAAAAGGCCGTAGGCCGTCCTCAAACCAAAAAATTGTTGTGTGGATAAAAAGGAACTAAAAATGTTTAAGAAAGTATTGATTGCGAACCGTGGCGAAATTGCTTGCCGTGTGATTCGTTCTCTTAAGGAAATGGGCGTCAAGTCTGTTGCGGTTTATTCCGATCCCGACGAAACTGCCGCTCACGTCTTGATGGCTGATGAAGCCGTTCGCGTGGGACCTGCCGCCGCTAAGGATAGCTACCTGAATGTGGATGCAATTCTTGCCGCCATCAAGCAGACCGGTGCCGAAGCGGTGCATCCGGGTTATGGCTTCTTAAGTGAAAATGCTGAATTTGCAAAGACCTTGGAAGAAAATGGCATCGCCTTTATTGGCCCCACTCCCAAGCAGCTGATTGAATTCGGTCTAAAGCACCGCAGTAAGGAACTTGCTGAAGAATTTGGAGTGCCTCTGGTTCCGGGCACAGGTCTTTTGAACAGCGTTGACGAAGCCGCAGCCGGTGCAGCCAAGATCGGCTATCCTGTAATGTTGAAAAGTACTGCAGGCGGTGGCGGCATTGGCATGTCCATCTGCCGCAGCGAAGAAGAACTTCGTGAAAGCTACGACCGCATCAAGCGCCTTAGCGAAAACAACTTCAAGAATGCGGGACTCTTCGTCGAAAAGTATGTGGAACGTGGTCGCCACGTAGAAGTCCAGGTGTTCGGTGATGGCGAAGGTAATGCCGTCATTCTCGGTGAACGCGACTGTTCTGTACAGCGTCGTAACCAGAAGGTTGTAGAAGAAACTCCGGCGCCCTGCCTTCCTGAAAAGACCCGCGAAGCTTTGCATGCTTCCGCCCTCCGCCTGGTACAAGGTGTGCAGTACCGTTCCGCAGGTACCGTAGAATTTATTTACGACGCCAAGGATGACAAATTCTACTTCCTGGAAGTAAACACTCGCTTGCAGGTGGAACATGGCGTCACCGAAACCGTATTTGGCGTGGATCTTGTTCGCTGGATGATTGAGCAGGCTGCAGGAATTCGCCCCTTCGAAATTGGCGCAAAGTTTACTCCCAAGGGCCATGCCATGGAATTCCGCGTTTACGCCGAAGATCCGGGCAAGAACTATCGCCCTTCCAGCGGCCTCCTTACGGAAGTTTCCTTCCCGGAAGGCATCCGCGTAGATACTTGGGTTTCCCGCGGTACCGAGGTCAGCGCCTTCTACGATCCTCTGCTGGCAAAGGTAATTGTTGCGGGCGTTGACCGTGACGATAACATCGCCAAGGCTCGTGAAGTTTTGAAACAGGTCAAGCTTTGTGGTTTTGAAACCAACATCAAGCTCCTTCAGGATGTCCTTGAAATGGACGACTTTATTAGCGGTAAGGTTTCCACCTGGATTCTGAACGATTACAAGTACGAAAACAAGATTTTCGAAGTTCTGGCTCCGGGCCTCCAGACTACGGTCCAGGATTATCCGGGTCGTTTGAAACTGTGGGATGTAGGTATTCCTCCTAGCGGTCCTATGGATAACTACAGCTTCCGCCTGGCCAACAAGATTGTGGGTAACGCCGAAGACGCTGCCGGCATCGAAATGACTCTTTCCGGATGCTCTCTCGCTTTCCATACCGATACCGTAATCGCATGGGTGGGCGGTGATTTTCCTGCAAAGCTGAATGGTGCCGCATGCCCCAAGAACACTCCTGTGGAAGTTCATGATGGCGACGTTCTGAAGTTCGGCATAACCAAGATGGGTCAGCGTGCCTACTTGGCCATTCGCGGTGGTATCGATGTTCCCGATTATCTGGGAAGCAAGTCTACCTTTACCTTGGGCGGTTTCGGCGGCCACGGCGGTCGTGCCCTTGCCGCAGGCGATATCCTCCACATCGGTAACGCCATTGCAACGGAACCTGTGGTTCCCGCAGAAGCAGCTCTCCCGCAGATTACCACCCAGTGGGAAATCGGCGTGATGTATGGTCCCCATGGCGCACCCGACTATTTGACTCAGGAAGACATCGACGAATTCTTTGCCGCCAACTGGGAAGTCCATTACAACTCCTCTAGAACCGGTATCCGTCTCGTTGGACCTCAGCCGAAGTGGGCTCGCCCCGATGGTGGTGAAGCTGGCCTTCATCCGTCTAACCTGCACGACAACGCCTACGCTGTAGGTACCGTAGACTTTACCGGTGACATGCCCATTATCCTGGGTGTGGATGGTCCCAGTCTCGGTGGCTTTGCTTGCCCCGTCACCATCGTATCTTCTGAACTCTGGAAGATGGGTCAGCTCCGTAGCGGTGACCATGTAAAGTTTATCCCGCTGACTGCAGAAAAGGCCGAAGAAATTCGCCTGGCTCGTGAAGCAAATCTCGCTAACGTGGCTATTGCATCCGCTGCAATTCCTGCTCTCGTTGCCGCTCCCGTGGTAACGCCCATTATTGCGGAATTCCACAAGGAAAGCGAAATGGAACACATCGTTGTTCGTGCCGATGGCGACAACTATGTGCTGGTGGAATTTGGCCCCGCCATTATCGACCTTCGCCTCCGCTTTACCGCACACGCCTGGATGCTCGCTGTCAAGGAACAGCTGGCCGATGTAGTGATTGACGTTACTCCGGGTATTCGCTCTATCCAGATCCATTACGATATTGCAAAGATCCGTCAGGGAGAAATGCTCAAGAAGTTGGCAGACCTTGCAGAACACTTGAAGAAGAATAAGGTCACCAAGGTTCCCACCCGTACGGTTTACTTGCCACTTTCTTGGGACGATCCACAAACTCGCGTGGCTATTGAAAAGTACGTCACTACCGTTCGTCCGGGTGCTCCTTGGTGCTGCCCCAACAATATCGAATTTATCCGCCGCGTCAACGGTCTGGATGCCATATCCGATGTGAAGGACATTGTGCTGAACGCAGACTACTTGGTCATGGGCCTTGGCGACGTTTACCTGGGCGCCCCTGTGGCAACTCCACTGGATCCTCGCCATCGCCTGGTCACCACTAAGTACAATCCGGCCCGTACCTGGACTCCGGAAAACGCGGTAGGTATCGGTGGCGCATACATGTGCGTCTACGGCATGGAAGGCCCTGGTGGCTACCAGTTCGTCGGTCGCACCGTGCAGATGTGGAACCGCTTCAAGAAAACCAGCGACTTCACCTTGCCTTATCTGCTCCGCTTCTTTGACGTGGTCAAGTATTATGAAGTGGGCGCCGATGAACTCCTGCAGATGCGTAAGGACTTTATCGCCGGAAAGTTCCACGTGAAGATTGTGGAAAGTTCCTTCGACATCACCGAATACGAAAAGTTCCTGGCCGATAACGCTACTTCTATCGAAGCTTTTGAAACCAAGCGCAAGAACGCCTTTGAAGAAGAAAAACAGCGTTGGATTGCAAATGGTCAGTTTACTTTCGAAAGTCACAGTGCCGATGCCGCCCCCGCGGCAGAAGTCACCTTGGCCGATGGCGAAGAAGGCGTGTACAGCCCTGTGGCAGGCTCCCTCTGGAAACTGGTGGTTTCTGAAGTGGGTGCCAAGTTCAAGGCCGGCGACACCCTTGCCATCCTCGAAAGTATGAAGACCGAAATCCCGGTGGTTGCCGACGAAGACGGCGTCATCACTCAGGTCTTTGGCAAGCAAGGCGGCGAAATCCGCTCCGGCCAATGCCTCTTCGCTGTAAAAGCTAACTAACAAAAATCCCCGACTCCGTCGGGGACTCCCTTTGAACTCCACATAACAAGAAGCCCGCCCCGGTGAAAGCCGAGACGGGTTTTTGTTATAAACTAAAGCTTATTCTCTTCGTTGTTTTCTATTTTCAAACTTCTGCATAAAGGCAAACTCCTTCTCGCTCTATATTCTGCTTCAGTTTCTGAGAGACAACGGTTCCCATGTCAACAACGTCGAATGATAAAAGGGAATCTGCTTCATCTTCGAGCATAAACTGAAATTCAGCGACATTCTTTCCGAAAACGGCCAAATCCACATCGCTACGATCTCTATGAGAGCCTCGGGCTCGAGATCCAAACAACACAACACGATTCAACTTGCATACCTTTGCAAATTGAATTATCTGCTGCAGCAATGTTTCAGGAATATTCACCATACTCTCAATATAATAACAAAAAACTGCGCCGTAACGGTGCAGTTTTTTTATAGAGAGGTTTAAAGTTCTTATTTATGAAGTGGGTGCCAAGTTCAATGTTTGGGGTATTGCCTGTTAAACTATATGTTTTTATATTCTAAGCATTCTCATCCGCCATCCGCGACGCTTATGAACGGCTGCGCATCCGCAGGACTCCAAAAGAGATTCTTGAAAGGCAGGCTTTTTCTATGATGACTCAATATGATATCGATTGCTGCATTGACGATGCCATCAATGAAGGCTTGAAAAAAGGCATTGAGCAAGGCATTGAACAAGGGTTAGAAAAAGGTCATGCAGATGTCATTCAAGTTATGCGTTCTCTTGGGGTTTCTGAAGATAAAATAGAGGAAGCTAAAAAAATGTTGGAAATGCTCGCGGACAAATAATTCTGTTTGGCATATTATTGCAAAAAAAAACTGCGCCGTAACGGTGCAGTTTTTTTTGTAGAGATGAATAAAGTTCTTATTTATGAACGTACTTGCGCCAGTCGCCGTATTCGGAGATGTCGGTGGCGGTTCCTTCGAAGGCCATTACCGAGATGCTTCCGTCGCCGATAAATCCGGGGACCATGCGGCCGTCAGAAAGCTTGATCTTTCCGATGCCGAGAGGGGCTGGGATGGCGGCGACGAACTTGCCGAATTCTTCGGGAGTAAGGGCGTAAAGCTCCACATAGAAGCTGCTGTTGCCGGCGATCATGGCAGGCTTCTGGATGGTGCCATCCTTGAAGGCGTACATCTTGTATTCGGCAGCAGTCTCTGCAGCACCTAAAAAGTCTGCGGTTTCCAATTGATAATGCAAAGGTTCACCCTTCAGGTGGGCTCCGCACACCGCCAGAGGAATCTTTTCGCTAAGGAAGGGCGTTACCTTTTCGGCGACATCCAGCAACTTGAAATCATCAAAAGCGTGGCCTACGATGGTTACGCCAAAGGGGAGCTTGGGTGCGTTGGGGTCGGTGCTGTCGGCCACGCCTGCGGGGATAGCCAATGCAGAATAATCCAGCAAGTTCATGTAGTTGGTATAATAACCCAAGTTACTGTTCAGCTTGATGGGGTCGGCGTTCACTTCGGCTGTCTTGTAGATGGTGCCGGCCGTAGGCGTAAGCAGAACATCTACCTTGGCGAATTCACGGTCGGCGATTTTCTTCTTGGCTTGCAAGGCGTGGAACCCGGCGAAAACTTCGGAGGGGTGGGGCGTTACCTTGGGGCTAATGATCTGCTTGGTAACGGGGAAGATTTCATCGGGATGTTCCTCGATGAACTTGCCCACGGCATCGTAGCGTTCGAAAACCCAGGGGCCTTCATAAAGCAGGCGGGCTGCTTCCAGGAAGGGGGTAAAATGAATCGTCACCTTGGTACCGCCAGCCTTTTCGAATGCCTCGACGGCGCGGTAGAAGGCCGCCTTGTAACCCTCATTCCCAAAGAAGTTCAGCTCGCTTTCTTCGGGAACACCGAAAGTCCAATTTTCGGGGAGCCTCGGCGCAGCCCCCCTTGCGTTCACGGCAGCCCCCTTTGCATTCACGGCAGCCTCGTTCCAGGGGGCCACTCGTGAGTAGGCGTCTTCGCTATCTTCGGCCCCGGCGATGTTCAATACATAGCGGGCGTCGCTGTTATCCAATGCAAAAATGCTGACGCAATCCAGACTGCGGCAAGCGGGAATCACGCCGCTGGTGCTAAGCAAGCCGCGGGTAGGCTTTACTCCCACAAGCTTGTTGAATGCGGCGGGAACTCGTCCAGAGCCTGCCGTATCTGTACCCAGCGAAAAACTGCAAAGACCGTAGGCCAATGCGGCGGCAGAACCGCTGCTGCTTCCGCCCGAAACATATTCCGGCGCATACCTGTTGGGAATGCATCCGTAAGGGGAACGCACGCCCACAAGCCCCGTGGCAAACTGATCCATGTTGGTCTTGCCCATGGGAATAGCTCCCGCCTCGATCAAACGTTCCGCCACGAACGCGGACTTCTTGGGCATATAGGCGTAGGCGGGGCAGGCCGAAGTACTTTCCATGCCTTCGCAGTCGATGTTATCCTTGATGGCAAAGGGAATACCGAACAAAGGCTTATCTGCAGGAATCTTGAAACCGTTGCCGCTGCCGGCGACACTTTCCAATGCGGTTAGATATTTTTCCAGCTGTTCCCTGCTGGTCTTTGCAATCCAGATTTCCTTGGGGGCCGCCTCCATGGCGTCGCGCAATTTTTGGACAACTTCTCGCGGCGATGTTTCGCCCTTTTCGTAGGCGGAGCGGAGACTTGAAATTCTGAGATCTAGAACACTAAAACTTTTTTGGGCCATGGCGGCCTCCTTGTAGGATGCGGCCGGCTGCAGTTTTGACTGGCGTCTCGACTCGAATTAGACTTATTAAATTACCTTCATAAAGTAGCTCAAACCCTATGATTTGGCAATAGAAAACTTCATGTTTTTTATAAAAAGTGCAGAAATCAAAAACACAAAATGTAAAGAATTACATAGGGTGGAAAATGCTTTTTTTTAGTGTAGATATAGAGATTATATGAGATACTTCACAAAATCAGCTTTTAAAGAAGCACTTCTTTGCCTCGCTAGGTTACAAACCAAGAAACGATGAACTTTTCCATAAAAAACCTCTTTTCTGAAAGTTGATTTTTATGTTTCTGGTGAATATGGATTTTGAGGGGAATAGGAAAAAAACAAGGAATCCGATAATTTCTTTCTGAGAAAACCCTCGCACAATTTTTCATCAAAAGCTATGGCAATGTAGAAAAATTACATGTCAAATCGTGTCTGTTGCTAAGCTGGTGATGATTTCTGCTGAAATTCGATTGATCCGATGCAAGGCGCTTAAAAAGAACTTTTGGAATGCTATTTATCGTACCGATGGGGATTAAAAGATATTTTGATGCGGATTCGCAGGATGCAACGCAGATCAAAAGAACTTTTCAAGCGGTATTTATCATGCAGATGCCGGTTGAAAGAACTTTTAACCCGCTTTTGTCGGATGCAGGGCAGGTCAAAAGAACTTTTCAAGCGGTTTTTATTGGGCAGATGCCGGTTAAAGGAACTTTTAAAGCCCTTTTGACGGATGCAAAGCGGATTAAAAGAACTTTTAATTCGCTTTTGTCGGATACAAAGTCAATCAAAAGATATTTTGATGCGCTATCGATCGTGCCGATGGAAATTAAAAGATATTTTGATGCGAATTCGCAGGATATAAAGCGGTTTAAAAGAAATTTTCGAGGGCAATTTATCGGATCAAGTGCATTTTGGATGCAAAAATGGTCAATTTTGAGGGTTTTTGGAGAAGGCATATATTCCAAGTTGGAATATATGGAAATGGCGTTTTTGAGCAAATTTCGCCATTTTGACAACTTTACGTCTTGTGTTGACATCCTGTTGATAAAAAGTTGATTTTTAAAAAAGTGCTCGTTCATACGCCAAATCGGGCCGTTCATACACCAAAATGGCCCGTTCATACACCCAACCCATGTTTTCATGGAAAAAAATGAAGGAAAAATTTTTTTTGAGGGGCCCGTTTTTGGGTGTTCTACTTTTGTATCTTATGGCCGTTGTCAGAATAAATGAATGATTATTTTGATAACATAAACAAGACAACTTAAAAAGGATAAATTAATATGTCTAATAACAATATCATTAATGCAAGCAAACTTAATGACAATAACTTCATCGCTTTCCATAGGAATGTGATCAATTCTGCTTCGGGTATCACTCTTAAAGAAATGGTTGCTCAGGTGGCAAGCTACGAAATCGCAGTTCAGAAGTTCGTTGATTACACTCGTAATGTTTCTGAAATCATGGCGAAGCATGATGCATCTGTTTCGGGTGTAGAACGTACTGTTCAGTTCCGTGGTTTTCGTAACTATGTGAAGGTGCTGACTGTTCACCCCAACGAAACCCAGCGTGCTTTAGGTAACGAAATCTGGAAGTTGGTCAAGAGCTTCGGTTATACGGCTGCGGTCAATCGCGACGCCATTTCTAGCATGGTCAAAAAGTCTCTGGATCATGTGAAAGATGTGGTCGCTAAGGAAGAATACGCCGCCATTTATGCCGGTAGTGAATTGGAACTGTGGGTGAATACTCTTACAGAAATCCAGACAAATTATTCTGACCTTAGAAATGACTGCCGTGTTGAACGCGCAAATCGTGTCCCCCTGAAAAACAAGGATCTGCGTGAAGAATGTATGGTCCAGTTCTACAGAACCTTCCATTTGGCGGAATATATTGCTACGGTCAAGGCAGATGTTTCTTGTACGGGATTCGTTAGCTATGTGTCTGCTGCTGTAAATGAAATCCGCTATCTGTATCGTGGCAAGACCAATGCCCAGAAGGGCGAACAGAATGCCAATCAGACTGCAGAACAGGCTGCTGAAAGTACAACGGAAGTTGTGTCTGACGTGATGACCGAGGTGGCGTAACAACCTCTTGAAAAGGAGAAAAAACAAAGAATGACTAGCATGAGTTTCTTTAGACCCCAAAAGATGAGTGATGATGAATTCTTGAAGTTCCACAAGGAAGTCCTGGAAGCCAGTTCCTGTATTAAGCGGGAAGCTTTTGGAAGGCTGCTCCGCAATTACAGGGCCAGGGTCGCGAACCTGGAAATTGTGATTGACAACGAACGGAGCGCTGCCGCTATCCTGACCTTGGGCGAACTTTTTGACAATCAGCTCGGACTATACAGAAACTTCGCAAGATACGTAGGGGCCCTGCAGAACAATACAAACGAGGAATGGGCTGCCTTTGCGCAACGGGTGTGTAGCGTAATCCAGGATGGGATCGTAATCGAAGATTTGGTGCCTGCAGAAGCGACCGTGGTAGTCAAGAGAAGAATCCTTGATGTCAAGACTTTGGGGGAGGACCCTAACAATGCCGAAGTCTATGAATCTAGCGACATCAAGCAGCGCCTAGAACGTGTAGAGGTCTTTGTAGAAGGTTTCATGGCCGCCTATGAAATTGCTCAGAAGCGCCACGACAGAGCCGGATACGGCACCAAGGCGGAATTACGCCAGGAGTGTACAAAACTCTTTTTGGTGCTGACAGGGAATGCGGATTTGCAATCAGGACTGAATTTCGACATGCAGTGTGACAAGTTCCTGACTGCCCTAGACAAGATTACCCATCGGACCTTCGGTAAAAAAGGAAGACCCCGTTCAGGAAGCCTATATAACTAACATCTAACCTAAAAGGAGATGGAGGTTGCCCCGCCAAGGTGCAACCTCCTTTTTTTTATTCTATATGCAGGTTGAAGCCTAGCAGGGTGCGGCCGCCTTTGTTTTGGGTTCGGCGGATGGCGTACTCGACGCGGGTGGCTCCGGCGGGAATCTTGAAGTTTAGAACCTGGTGCCCCTGGCCTTCTTTGTCGGCGGTGTAGGATTCCAGAATTTCGCCCCGGGCATTCAGCACGTTTACGCTCAGGCTCATCTCTTGCTGTAGCGATTCGTGGCTAAGGGGATAATCGCCACGGGTGAGCCAGGCGATGGCCATGCGCCAGGTGGCCCCTTCGCGAACCGGCCCGGCATCGGGTACGTAAATCTCTTCGACGTTGGCGGAATCTGCCTTTACGAAATGGTCGCCGTTGCCCCCGACCCAGTAGCGCGAAACATTGTTGTGGGTCATGGCCACGTAATCGGGAGTGCCTCCATTTGAAACGTTGGTGGTCAACATCAGGGCCTTTACGACCTCGGGGTGCCAGCGGTAAAAGGGATGGTCCGAAAGCAAGTTGGCCAGCATGCCCGCCGTATAGGCCGTTGCCGCCGCCGAACGCATGCTCCCCGTAATAGGGTCGTCGACCATGTAGGTGGTATATTCGCTGGCCACCGTCAGATGCCTCTTGACAACAATCTGGGATTCCGAAGGCAAAAAGATCTTGTCGGCATTTACTACCTGGGGCATGGTGGCGATACTTGCCAGCAACAAAGTCTGGGTGCTGATGCCCGCCACAGAAATGGCGTTGTGGCTGCTCCCCGCCGAATTAGGATGGAACCGTGTTCCGTATAGTTCTCCGTTAGACGCAAGCATTATGACTCTAGTATTGTATATGTAGTCGTCGAGAACGGCGGCTTCGGCATTATAGCCGATATTGTGATTGCTGGTATCGTTGAAAACGTGGGCACCGAGATAGTAGCTGCCGCAACCGCTACGGATATCGTTGACCATCGGATTATTGGGTAGGATCGGCTGATGGCCATTGACGTAATTGAAAATAAAGTCGATTCCCGTAATGCAGACGTTTGGCGCCAAGACCCCGATCAGCTGAACCTGACGCGTGGAGCTTAAAATATCTTCTGGCAAGCGCCTGTAATTCCTGTAGTCCGGCTGGACCACGTTGGGCGAACCAGAAGGCAGGGGGAGTGCTTCGCCCATCCAATAAACACTGACCCCGTTCCCCCTAAGGGATGATTCCGGAATCTGGTCCATTCCGTTCTGGGAATTTATGGTAGTGATGGACGTGTAGCGGGAATCGCTAAATGGAATTGTGGAACCGTAAGAAAAGCGATAGGTCCAGCCATCGTAGGGGTACTCCATTGGGGGCCTGTCGACGATCGGCTGGGTATAGGTGCTGCGGGAAAGGTCGCGCTGTTCGTAATCCTGGACTCTGGCCAGGTATTCGTCTTTGGAGATTGCCGAGTCGTTCAGCCAATATTCCGAACCTTCGGAACAACTAGTGCACAAATGGGGGGGGGGGGGTAAGAGAATTTGTTAGTATTCCGGAGTAGGCCTCTGTATACTTGTCTGCCGGAAAGCTGACCGCTGCCGTTTGGGCTAGGGGCTCGCCCCTTGTAAAACCGACCTCGAAAGAAGAAACATTTTCGCTACAGGCAAAAAGCACCCCTGCAAGCGTAACTGCAAGAAATCTCATGATGAACCTCGAAAACCCTATGCCAAAAAACGAGGCCAAAGATAACTTAATTTGTCGAGAAATGCAAGAGGAAAGTCAAGTCTTTTCGAATGTAGCGAAACGTCATTCCGAACTTGTTTCGGAATCTTAGCAACGATCTTAAAAACGGGACGCTCTTGCCATTAGGACCCGAAAGGGTCTTTTTTTTGCAAATGGAGGCGAAGCTGCGATTGGATCCAGGAATTCCCCGCGAGAGGGGAAAAGTAATTTTTACAAAGATTTCTTGTGCAAGAGAGACGTTTGCTGCGTGTATATAAGTAGGTAGGAACCGTTCTACCTGCGAACCGGCCGCGTCGCCGGAATAAAAAGAACAATACATGAACAAACGGAAACATGACGGATTCCTGAAATACGTCTACTCGAAACCTGTGAACACGAAGGCGCTTTTTGAGATTGCGTCAAAGACAAACCGGAACCTGGCCGATATCCTTGCAGAAGTGGACCTGGACACATTGGAGGAAATCCCCGAGGCCTTCGACGAAGTTGGCGAGCGGGGCGAAGCGGATTGACAAGAGCAATACAAAAACATCCATGCCATGTACAACGGCCGCATTCCGCATTTCGAGTTCGCCTTTGTGAACCTGGCGGAAATTGACGACGACCTTTGCCTGGCTCACAGCAACGCTGAGGCGGCCATTGGTGCCATCACCATGAAGTACGCCTTCGACATGATAAAGTACGAGTCGTTGCTGCCTGAAATGGAGAAAAAGTTGCGGACGTTACCCAGCAGCGAAAGCGCTTGCCTTGTAAGTAAGATTGAGTTATATTTGGATGAGTATGTCAGCCGCAAGGCATTGGAGGAACTGAAGATGGCTTTCAAGAGTATTGGACAAAGGCTTGGCTTTGTGAGTGCAGGCGACGAACGACGCGCTCTTGAACGCAAGGTTCGCAGGATGGAGTCGGCAAGCAAGGCGAAGGATGCCAAACTGGTCGAGAAGGACAACGCCCTCGCCGAGAAGGACAATGCCCTGGCCGAGAAGGACAATGCCCTCGCTGAGAAGGACGCGCTGATCGCCGCTCTTCAGGCAAAGCTGGCAGAAATGAGCAAATAACCACAAGGACCCCGCGGGGGTCCTTTCGTTTGCCTTGTCAGCAAGATTGAGTTATATTTGGATGAGTATGTCAGCCGCAAGGCGTTGGAGGATCTGAAAATGGCATTCCAGAGTATCGGACAAAGGCTTGGCTTTGTGAGCGCCGGAGACGCATACCGTGCCCTTGAACGCAAGGTTCGCAGGATGGAGTCAGCAAGCAAGGCAAAAGATGCGAAAATCGCCGAAAAGGACAATGCCCTGGCCGAAAAGGACGAAACCATCGAAAAGCAAGAACGCGAGATTGCCGAACTCAAGGCGAAGCTCGCTGAAATGCAGAAATAGAACGAAAGGACCCTTGTGGGTCCTTTTTTGCAATTGGCGACGCATCCTCACCATAGAAGCGGGATGGCGCCTGGGGCGTTCTCCCCGTAGGCGTAGCGCATCACCATTCCCAGGACATCGAAAGAATCTTCCTTCAGCAAAATCATCCCGCTGTCGATACATCCCATGGGCAGGTCCCCGTCGATATCCAGACACTCCGGCGCGAGCCTGTTCCAGATGACGTAATCCGTGTAGCCGTCGGCAATATCGTCGCGCGTCAAGTTGTCACCCGTGCCCGGCTGTACTCGCTTCGCTCTTCTTAAAGTGTTTTCCCTCACTTTTGCGACTCCCTTTTGGTTACATCTTCCCGTAGGCACAAATAAAAGATTATTTTCTCATTGAAAGGAGAATTTTATGCGTTGTTTGCCGCTTTTTGTGTCTGCGATTTTTGGCTGTTCCCTTCTGGGAGCTTGTTCCTCTAGTACAGTCCCCGCCACGGAGGACGACGATGATGAGTTTTCTTCTAGCAGCAAAACGAAAAATTCCAGTAGTTCCGTGAAGGGTGAAGGATCCGGCAGCGAGTCCGGCGGCATTGACAATGAATGCGTGGGCGAAACAGGTAATCCCTGGGATGGAACCACCGCCAAGAAATTCGCATGCGGCACCGGCACGAAACTCAGCCCCTATATGATCCTTACCGCTGAACAGCTGGCCCACCTCTCATTTATTGTAGGCGCGAAGGATAAGGATTACGACGGCAAGTATTTCAAGCTGGGGGCCGACATCATCTTGAATGAAGGCGACGTCATTGACGAAAATGGCGCCTTGGTGGCTGATTCCACCAAGTTGCACAAGTGGACCCCCATTGGTAATTCCAATGTCGCCTTTACCGGAAACTTCGATGGAGATGGTCATTCCGTGAGTGGAATGTTCATTAACACCACCAGTACACACAACGGATTGTTTGGAAATTCCAGTGGGACAATTCAAAATTTTATTGTTGAAAATTCTTGGGTTCAGGGTGGAAATTATACAGCTGCAATCGTTGGTGCAGTTTCTGGATCAGTATCTAAGGTTGAAAACTATGCTTCTGTTACGAGTACTTCCGACTATGTAGGTGGAATTGCTGGTTTAGCAAAGTGTGCACCGTCTAAGACTGTGTATGTCAAAAATTCTAAGAATCATGGTGAAGTGAAGGGACGGGATGAAGTTGGTGGGGTAATGGGAAATTCGCATTGCGCTTATATCGATTCCCTGTACAATTATGGTAGTGTTGAAGGCCGAAATATAGTCGGCGGAATTTCGGGTCGTGCGGGATATACTTATGTGAGTTCTTATTTGTTGACTTGTAAGTATGCAGAAAATTATGCTGAAGTTGTGGGCGTTAATAATGTTGGCGGCATTTTTGGAGTGGCTGGTTATGCAAGTCCAAACATATCTGGAAATAGTGTAATAACAACATTGGAGTCTGCAAAGAATGGTGGAAATATTGTTGGTGAAAAAAGTGTTGGGGGAATAATTGGGTCGGGTAACCAAATAAAAATTATTCGTGCAGCAAATCTAGCTTCAGTAGAAGGTATTGAGTTCGTTGCAGGAATTGTGGGCAGCTTGATTTCGTCCTCTACAACATCATTGTATAATACGGGTGATATTTCTGGAACGCTGCGTGTCGGCGGTGTATTCGGTTCTAATTCTGAAGGTGTAATCAGCTCCGCATATTCTACCGGCAAGGTTGATGGCGATTCTCTGGTGGGCCTGATGATTGGCTACAACTACAATACCACCATGGCTGACTACTATTACTTAAAGCAGGGCGACCAGGAACCCTTCGGCCTGAACAATGGCGGTGGTGTTGCCACCCCCAAGACTGAAGAAGAAATGAAGTCCCAGGAATTTGCAGAACTCCTTGGCGATGACTTTGTGTATGATTCAAAAATGAATGACGGATATCCAGTGCTAGAATGGGAAAAGTAATTTTTACAAAGATTTCTTGTGCAAAAGGGAAGTTTGCTGCGTGTATATAAGCAGGTAGAAACAGTCCTACCCGCGAACCGGCCGCGTCGCCGGATGTACAGGAACTTTTCATGAGCGAAAGCAAGACTTCGGAGGACTTTGGCACTGGAGCCGGAGGCATCTCAAAATTCACCATCACCAACAGTTTCGTGTTCCCGCTGGTCATGAGCCACAAGGAAATCGCCAAGCCCTTCATCGAGGCCGCCCTCGGCATCAAGATCTACGACCTGAAGGAGCCCGAGCAGGAAAAGACGGAACAGGTGGGCGTCTTCAACAAGAGCGTCCGCTACGACGTGTTCACCCAGCAGATCGACGAGAAAGGCAAGACCATCCGTTCTTTTGATTTGGAGATGCAGGTGAAGGACACAAAGGAACTTCCCAAGCGCGCCCGCTACTACCAGTCCATTCGCGACACTCACGAGCTGCACAGGGGCACCATGTACAAGAGTCTCAAAGACCAGTACGTGCTTTTCATCTGCCCAGATGACATCTTTGGGAAGGACCAGCCCATCTACAGTTTCCAGAATTTCGCGGTGGAGAATAAAGATGTCGCTTTGAACGACCGCACCTTCAAGAATTTTTATATCTTTAACGAGTATAAGAAACTTCCGGACGAGCATCCCCTCAAGCCGTACCTGAAGTATTTCGCAACCAACACTGCTGACTCCACGGAGACCGAGGAAATCGACACCAAGGTAAAGTGGTACCAGACCGACAACCAGACGCAGGAGCGTTACATGACATGGGAACAGGAAATCCAGCTCGCCAGGGAAGATGAACGCGAAAAAGAGCGCGAGCGAAACCAGAAGATTATCGCCGCAAAGGACGAAACCATCGAAAAGCAAGAACGCGAGATTGCCGAACTCAAGGCGAAGCTAGCTGAAATGCAGAAATAGAACATAAGGACCCCACGCGGGTCCTTTTTTGCAAATGTCGGCGCTTCCTCACCATAGAAGCGGTATGACGCATGGGAGTTCCCCGGCCCCTACGTATCAATGTATACGAACGACTGTGGTGCTGCAGTGATTCCGTATTCAGAAAGATCCTTGGCTCTCTTGAATTTTTTTACTTCGCCCAGCTGATACGCGTAAGCAAATTCCTTCTGCGAAAAATATGCTGAATACTTTTCGTGGGATATTCCAGAGAATTCCTTGGTCTTTTGCCAAAGCTTGGATGGAGTCTCCTTGAGTACCCCAAGCACCGCGACGGAGGCCACAACCTTCATTTCGGGAAATGTGGAATAAATCAGAATTTGATCCACATGGCGCTTTGCCACCTGGCGACGGAACTCAAACTTCTTGGTTCCTGCAAGAATCCTATTGGAATACTCGGGTTTGATTGACAAAAGAATCGTACACATATATCACTTTCTGCAAAATTTAACAACTGTTTTGGAATCCTGCAGAATCTTGTCGAAATGGATTTTACAACTCCGCAGTAATGATATGCTTCTTGAAATAGATGTCAAAATTTTCGAAGGAAAGATCTTCTTTTTGGAAGGCTTCTATCTCCTTTTCCCATCGTGCGGATTGCTCCGTTGTATTTAGCTCGTTGAAATAGTCAGCAACCTCTTTGTTATTTAGAATGTTACTGAGCGGCAGGGGCTGAAAACCTGGAAATTTTTCGCAGACTTTCTGGAGGTTCTCCGCATATTTAGATTGACTCACAGCAATTAAGTCGATGTATTCATTTACCAAGCGACTGTATTTGTGAGCTATGTTTTCTAGAACCTGGAGTAACTTTTCATCGTCAAATAATAGGCGAGCTTCATCTAGCGATCTGTAAAGTTTGTCCGCGTGGTCCAGCATGATGACGGGGAGATTTTCTGGCTGTCCCATTTTCATTTTTTGCAGCACGGCATTGATGTTCAACTTGTTTAGACACGACGCAAAGACATTGTATATCTCCAGCAATTTTTCTTGACGCACCAGCATGCAGTCTCTGTTGTGCATCCGCTTTTGCAGTTTGTTTTGCGATATACCAATATAGAGCGGGACGGCCAAAGTCGCGATAGATGCGAGAATTGTTGCGATTGGCGCAAGAACAGTTGGGTCAAAAAACATATTTCCTCCTTTTTGAATTTTATACAACTTAATATTGTGAAATCCTTGAGGAGTGGCAAGATACTTTTTGGGGACAAATCGGGACGGAAAGGTATAGAAGGGTATTGAAAGGCGTTAAGGAGGACAGAGGGGTATAGAGAGGGGAAAAAAGTGTGTTTTAGTGTTTTTTTTGAAATAAAAAACGGAATAATTCTATATTACATCTTGGTGAGTTGTACGCTTGCTGTAATTGTTTTTTTGTATCGTTGAAAAGGGAATGGCTCAATAGTGCGTTACATTGATATTTTTGCAGGATGTGGTGGCCTATCTGTCGGTTTGCAAAATGCTGGCTGGCAGGGGTTGTTTGCTATTGAGAAAAATCGAGATGCTTTTTCAACATTGAAATACAATTTGATTGATTCGCAAAATCATTTTAATTGGCCGGAATGGCTAGATGTTTGTTCGCACGATATTAAAGAGGTCCTAAAAAAGAATAAGGATGATTTAGAGGCTCTTCAAGGTTCTGTGGACTTGGTTGCAGGAGGTCCACCGTGCCAGGGATTTTCGTTAGCGGGGAAACGAGATACGAAAGATGAACGTAATAAGCTGGTTAAGTCATATTTGGAATTTATTGAGTATGTAAAGCCAAAAGCGTTAATCTTAGAAAACGTTCATGGATTCACTGTGAACTTTAAAGGTAATCGAGGATCTATAAAAAAGTATTCCACCTATGTCGTAGAAAAGTTGGAAGAACTTGAATATAAAGTAGCTTCTTATGTAGTAGATGTTTCTGAATTTGGGGTGCCTCAAAAACGCAAGCGTTTTATTTTAATTGCAATGCGAGATAAAGATCCAGAATTAGTTTTTCAAAGACTAAGACAAAACAGAGCTTCGTTTTGTACGGAACATGGCATAGGTATGAAGACGACTATTAGGGAAGCTTTGAGCGATCTCGAAAAAAAGAACGGAGAATGCCTCTCGCCAGATTCGAAAAATTTTAAGGCTGGTTTATACGGGAAGGCTGAGTCCGGTTATCAAAGATTGATGAGAAAATCCTTGAGTGATTTATCAACTGCTGTTGATAGTCATCGTTTCGTGAACCATTCCAAAACAATTGTGAAGCTGCATGAAGATCTATTGGCGAAAGCTCCTGCGGGGAAAAGAATTATTCCTTCAGATGGTTACGTTGAAAATTTAAAGAGACGAGGTGTTACTGTTTTAGACGCAAACGCCCAAGCGCCAACAATTACATCTATTCCCGATGAATTGGTTCATTACAAAGAACCCCGCATATTGACAGTAAGAGAACAAGCACGAATTCAAAGTTTTCCCGATTGGTTTGAATTTAAGGGGAAGTATACATCTGGTGGCAAGTTGAGAAAAAAAGAAGTTCCTCGTTATACTCAGGTCGGAAATGCCGTACCCCCGTTGTTCGCCGAACAAGTTGGTAAAGCCGTAATGGAGGTTTTACAAAATGGATAAGGTTCAGTTTAAAGTTAGCTCTGCTCTAAAAAATCTTGTTGGTCAAGATTTAATACGAAACAACAATATCGCCATATTTGAGTTGGTCAAAAATTCTTACGATGCCTTCGCCTCGAAGGTCGTTATTGACTTTGAACCGGATAAAATTACCATTAGCGATGATGGTAAGGGAATGTCTATTGACGATTTAAAAAACAAATGGTTGTTTCTTGCTTATTCTGCAAAAAAAGATGGCACTGAAGATATTGAAGAAGAAAAAAAGAAATCGTATCGAGATAGGATAAATCGCCATTATGCTGGCGCGAAAGGAGTTGGCCGTTTTTCTTGCGATCGCTTAGGCGCAAAGTTAGATTTATTTACAAAAACGAAAGTACAAAATTCTGTTGAGCACCTTGCTGTTAATTGGTCTGATTTTGAAGAAGACCAAAAAAAGGAATTCATCAGTATTAATGTAAATCATGAAGTTTTAAACGATGACTTGTTTTCTTCAAAAAAACAAAAATCTGGCACGATTCTTGAAATAACAAATTTGAGAGACGCATGGAGCCGAGAAACTATATTAGAGTTGAAGCGATCTCTCGAAAAACTTATAAACCCTTTTTCTGAAAAAATCAGTTTTAATATTGAGATAAAATGCGAGTCAGAAAAGAAACGTGATCTCGATGAACAAAGAAAAGGATCTTTAGATTCAAAGATCGTAAATGGTGTTATAAAAAATAGTATCGCTCAAGTTATCAACTTGAAGACTACGCGAATTGATGTGGCCTTGAATAAGGATTTTGTTGAAACTTCAATTGTGGACAGAGGCACTGAAATATATCGAATTCGCGAAAAAAACAGCTTTGGAAAATTAGAGAATGTAAGAATAAACCTCTATTTTTTAAATAAGGCTGCGAAACAAGCGTTTTCTACTCAGATGGGCGTTCAGCCCGTCAATTATGGATCTGTATTTTTGTTCCGAAATGGTTTTAGAATTTTGCCATTTGGTAATCCGGGTGATGATAGTTGGAAGTTGGATTATCGTGCTCAGCAGGGGTATAACCGTTTTCTAGGAACACGTGATTTATTTGGTAGAGTTGATGTCGTAACGGATCTAATTGATGAGTTTAAGGAAGTTTCTAGTCGAGATGGAGGGCTGATTCAGTCTGAAACGACTTTGCAACTATATCGTTTTTTTGAGATTGTTCATCATCGTTTAGAACGATATGTTGTTGGCGTTCTTTGGGGAGAAGGATTCTTAAAAAGGCAATATTTTAAGAATGTTTTGGAAGTTCAAAAGAATAGAGAGGTCCTTGGCAAGGATAAGGATCAAGATTCTGCAGATTATGTGATTAATTCTAGCTTGGGCAGTAAGATTGATTTCGTTCAATTAGTTAAAACTTTGATAAGCGATAAAAATATTCAGGTCCTATATTACAATAGAGATCTTGCGAATATTTTTTCGCAGCCAACTTTATTTGATAATGCTAATCCGCAAGTGATTAGTGATTTGGAACGAATAGCTGAGCAGACAAATGATAGCTCGTTGATGGCTTCCGTAGAGGATGCAAAAAGACAGCTTGCGGAAATGCAGAAAGAAAAAGACGCTGCAGTACGTAGAGCAGAAGAAGCTGAAATCCGGGCTCAAAAAGCTTCATCGGAACGAGATGAAGCTAAATATGAAGCGAATGTTGCAAAATCACTACAGCAAAAAGCTGAATCAGAAAAGCAAGAACTTCAAGGTCACTATGATCGTGTCACAACAGAAAATCTTTTCTTATCCTCCGATGTAAATAAGGATGTGAAGCAATTGAGTGCTTTGCAGCACCATATTACTCATACATCGAGTTTTATTCATGCCCTTGCGCTGAAGGCTCTGGATGCTGTTAATGCTGAAAATCTGGAGAGCGTGGTAAAATTTGTTCAAAGAATAATATTTGAGAATACAAAAATTTCAACGCTATCGAACTTTGTTAGTAAGGCAAAGTTTGATTTAATGTCAAAAAAAATAACGAAGGATATCGTTGCATTTGTAAATGAGTATATGGAGAATGTTTATGCATTGGCAAACGATGATATGCAAATTTGCGTGAAACAGACGGCACTTTCTTATGAAATGCAGTTTGCTCCAATTGATTTTATTGTTGTGTTGGATAGTCTTTTGGATAATTCACGAAAGGCAGGAGCAAAAAATATTGCAATAAAATGGATAGAAAATGAAGACCTTATAAATTTGACATTTGCGGATGACGGAAAGGGTATCCCAGAAGACATCATGTCAAAAATTTTTGAATACCGATTTTCTACAACAGGTGGGGGTGGCTTAGGTTTGTTTCATATTCACGAAATTTGTAAAAAAATGGGCGTGGAAATTCAAGTAGAAAATTTGAAAAAAGGCGTCGAATTTACTTTTGGATTTAAGAGGGAGAAAAAGTAATGGGTTTGAAGTATAATATACTCTGGGTTGATGACCGTAAAGAAGAATACGAAGAACTAGGAATTGATAATGACATCAGGGAGTATGTTAAAAGCATCTTCTTTGATCCTTGCTTAGATTTTTGCGAGAGCGTTGATGATGCTATAAATAAGATTTCTGAAAAGAAATTTGATGTGATTTTTTCAGATTATAATATTGATGAAAAAAATGGTGAAGATTTTATAAAAAACATTCGAAGCAAAAGTGTAAATACAGAAATTTTATTTTATTCCGCACAAAAGGGGCTAGATCTTCCAAAATCAGGTTTGAACAGAATTACATTTTTAAAGTTGATTTCTGACACATCATATGAACAACTCAAAACAAGTATGATATCTATTATTGATTTGACTGTTGAAAAACTGAATGATTTGAGCAACCTTCGTGGCTTAGTAATGTCAGAAGTTAGCGAACTCGATGAGAAAATGGAGAATATAGTAGCGAAGTATTATATAGAATTTGAGTCTGAAGAAAAAAGATTATCTTTTAACGATCATATTGTGAAAAATTCGGAAGAATCTTTGAAAAAACGTTTGAAAAAAGATGGATGTAATAAGGATTGCGTTCATAGTTGGAGAAACGAAAGCTTTGACAGTATTATTCCCCGCATGGATTCCTCGCAAAAAGCGAGAACAATTAAGCTTATTATAGATGAAGTTAATTTTGAATATTCTCCCCGAAAAAATAACTTCTATGAGGATTTTTTAGAAGATGTTGTTAATGTTCGAAATGATTTAGCTCATTGTGTTAGTGAAGAAAAAAACGGAAAGGAAATCTTAAAGACAAAAAAAGATCCTTATGTGGAGTTTGATCGAGAAAAGATAACCGGTATTAGAAAAAATTTGCAAAAATATAGCGGTATTTTTAATGATATTACGAAAAGTCTTAAATAGACTTTGGTTCACATGGCAACAAATGAATCGTCAACAATATTTAGTGATAAAAAATGGGCTCTTTGAATTATGGATTTGAGAAAAGAGAAACTTGATTTATACAAAAAATTTATAGAAAAATGTACAAAAAGTCCCAAAAGTGTTAATAACTATGCTGATTTTAATCGAATAAATGAGTGTTTAAATTTATTGAAAAATTCAACAGATCTATCAATTCTTGATTATGATAATGTGAGTGATGTTGAATCTCTCATTTCTCAGTTGCAAACTCAGGATTTATTTCTCCGATACGACTCAGCTGGAAATAAACAATATTCGAATGCTCTTTCTACATACCTTATGTTTATAAGAGCGAAAAATATGTTTATGACTGAACATATGTCTTGTGAGTCCGAAAGAAATTTAAACGCGACACAACAAATAATCTTCTTCGGTGCCCCTGGCACTGGTAAGTCTCATGAAATAAAGAAACAGACTGCAGGCCAGAGCGTTGTTCGTACAACATTCCATCCAGATAGTGACTACTCTACTTTTGTTGGGGCTTACAAGCCGACTACAATCGACGTGCCTTTGCGTGATGTTTCTGGCCATGTTGTAGTTGAAAATGGCAATCCGGTTATTGAATCCAAGATTGTTTATGAGTTTGTGGACCAGGCTTTCTTGAAGGCTTATGTAAATGCTTGGACTTTGCTTGCCGAAAATAAGCCGCAGTTTTTGATTGTAGAAGAAATCAATCGTGGTAACTGTGCCCAGATTTTCGGAGACCTGTTCCAGCTTTTGGATCGAAATGATTTTGGTTTCTCGGATTACCCGATTATCGCTGATTCCGATCTAAAAAAATTCTTGTCAAAGACTTTTAAAAACTTGAACATTGACGATGGTTTAATTCAAGGCGAATATGAAAAATCGGAGGATGGTAAAAGTATTGCAGAACGGGTAAAGTCTGGCGAAGTTTTGCTGTTGCCAAAGAATCTTTATATCTGGGCAACCATGAATACCAGCGACCAGTCTCTGTTCCCCATTGATTCTGCATTTAAGCGCCGTTGGGATTGGAAGTATATTCCCATTGACACCAAGAAAGAGAATTGGTCCATTAAGGTCAACGGGTCAGCTTATAGCTGGAGCGATTTCCTTGAAAAGGTCAATGAAAAGATTGGCTCAACAACAAGCAGCGAAGATAAGAAACTAGGTTTCTATTTCTGCAAGGCGAACAACACCGTAATCTCTGCAGACCGTTTTGTAAGCAAGGTTCTATTCTACATCTATAACGATGTGTTCAAGGATTACGGTTTTGATGATGCCATGTTTAAGAATGATGGAAAGGCGATGTCTTTCCAGAGTTTCTACAACACGGATGGTTCTGTAAACGAAACCGTTGTTGATATTTTGCTGAAGAATTTGGGTGTCAAAAAAAAAGATAGCGCTATAGATGGTGACGAGGGCGCTTTTGACGATGAAAATACGCCGAGTCCAACAAAGCGAATGAAATTTATTAGGCTGTGGGATCAAGAATTAAAAATAGAAGACTATAAAACCAATTTTGGCATGTACTCGGCTGCACTAGATGTCATTGCTCAAAAATGCGGAATTGACAATGTAATCGATGTTGTAAAAAAACATGGATTACATCGGTATAATAAACCTTTACTGAGTAAGATTGATCCTAGAGACGCTGCGTATGTCTATCAAAATGCTGGTTATTATATTTTAAAAACTGGAGTAAATGTAGTTGCCTGCAATTCGTTGTTTAAAAACTTGCAAAGCGATTTGAATTTCGAAATGGAAATAATCAGAGACGAGTAAGTGCGAATCCTTATCGAAGAATATCAGTACCCAGCGGATTCTGTCAAGAACATTCTTGACGGAATTTCTACGCTGCGTGATGTTAAGGATAAGGTGAGCGTAAATTACGTCGGCTACTACTACAATCCTTCTTTAAAGGATTGCGTGTTTATTTTGCCAAAGGTCCTCATCGATGCAAATGAGATGGTCTTTGGACATTGCAAGCCTGAAGATATAATCCATTTGGAAAGTTCTGGCGATTTGCTTTCTCAAGAAGAGCGAGATTTCATTTATGAACTGGCGGTTTGGATTTATAGGGCGATTGTTGTTTTTAACGATACCGTTGAAAATACGATAGTTCGTCGTCAGTATGTTTCGCAAATGAGCAAGGGGAGGTTGCGCCAAAGCAATACATTCCTGGATATTCTGCTTGCTCTCCAAAAGTTTAATCGCGACAATCAGCAGTTCTTCTTCTTTATTTTAAAGAATATTCATTCTGGCTTCAATAAAATCAACTGGAATAAGACTATCAGTAAAAACGACGCCATTGTGCAAAATGGTACGCCCATTTACACTCAGGTGGTAAATAAAAAACGCCAGATAAATTTTGACGAAGAACTTTTGATCATCTTCTTTTCGATCCTGAATTATATGCGTGAGGAATATGGTTTCCCCGTGCAGATTACATTGGGATTTGAACTGATAAAAGGAAATAAGTTCCGCCAATACATGAACGGATTTGGTTTGAATCGTTTGCGTCAAATCAAGTACAAGTATTTTAGCGACAAGGCCCTGTACCTGTGGGAACTTTGCTATGCGTTCTTTGACCAGAGCAAAAAAATCAATGTGGAAACTACGGAACAGGAATATCTCCTGGTTACGAATTTTAACATTGTTTTTGAGTCCATTATCGATGAACTTATTGGCGACCCTCGCGACAAGATTCCAAGTGGTTTGAAGGATCAAGATGACGGAAAACGAGTTGACCATTTATTCCGTTATAAGAACTTGACCAATGATGATCGAGAAGACTCTGTTTATTACATTGGCGACTCGAAGTACTACAAGCAAAAAACGCCTCTGGGTGCGGAATCGGTTTATAAGCAGTTCACCTATGCTCGGAATTTGATTCAGTGGAATCTTGACCTATTTAATAATTCGGGGGATGCTCAGGGACTCTTGAAATTGCGCGATGATGTTACGGAAGGGTACAATGTGGTGCCGAACTTCTTTATCAGTGCGCAGCAGAATGATTTGAAACAAGTCGATGATATTAGCTCTGCTAAAGTTGAACCTTATGTTAACAAGCAGTTTGAAAATCGTCTTTTTGATCGCGATACCTTAATTGTTGCACATTACAATGTCAACTTCTTGTTCATCATCGCACTTTACGGTCGAAATAATCCTGCACAAAAAGATGGATGGAAAAATAAAGTTCGCGAAATGTTCCGAAAGGAAATCCGGAAGGTTCTGGAAGACAAATTCCAGTTCTATGTAATGACGGCTCATGCTGATGTTGTTGCAGATGAATATTTGCGCGAAAATTTCCAGATGGTTTTGGGCAAGGTATTTACACCTTTCAAGGATAAGGATTATTACTCCGTTGCCTTAGACCGTGATGAAAAATTCCGTGAAGAAAATGAAGCCTTGCTTGACTTGCTGAAGCAGAATTTTGAAGTAAAGGAATGCTCTATTGGAGTAGATCCAAGTTCTGTTTTGGAAAAGATTCCTCGCAAGTTGCATGTGGCTCCTGCTGCTCGATTCCTTACGCAGCATTGGCTTGAAAACTACATGGATGCCAACATTGTTGTCGGCTGTTATAAGAATCAGGAGCATCTTGATTGGATTCTTGGAAAAAATGACAAAGGAACATTGCTGTACAACGTCCGCTTAGACAAGAATCGTGCAGGTGCGCAGTTGATTACGCAAACCCGTGAAAGAAAAGTTTCGTTTGTAGTCTTGTATGACATTGAGGATGTGGCAAAGGAACCGCAAGTATTTAGAGTTCATCACACAGCTGTTATGGATGAAGCTAGAATGCGCTTGGCTCAATATCCGAATCCGCAAGGCCGTTATTTCTGCTACGTCTTTGACGAAGAAGTTTCCTTAGGAAAGTTGGATGTGGCCAAATTCATAGAAGAGCGAAGTACAAAAGAAGACTACATCAAAGGTGCGCCGATTTATGTGAAAGGCGCAGAAATGATAAAGTATAGAGGATAAAACCTATTTTATATAGTCCTCATAACTTATTATATTTGTTTTCCCACGATTTCTTCTAGATATTTTTTAAAAGCTAGGCTTAAAGGTATTGTTATAAAAATAATCAAATTTCTTTTTGCTCTAGAACAACAAACGTAAAACAGAAAAATGGGTGTCCTATAGGAATTTTTTTATGAAATCCTTCCTCGGTATCTTTAATACAGACCTCGTCAATAAATACAAGCAAAGAATTCCTTTAAGGGAGTTGGCAAGTTCTTTTATTGACTGTCCATCCGGTTTGCCGCAGTGCTTGGGGCATGACATGCATCGCCCTGCAGGTTGGGCCGAATTGTTAGGATTGCATTTTGAGAAAAATATATGCTCGCTTATAGGCGTGTCCAATGCTTATGAAAATGATGACGAAGCCAAGTTGATTTGCCAAAAACATAAAATTGCTCTTCAAGAATATGTAGATGAAATGACCCGAGATTCAAGAAAACCTTTCCTTGAATCTTTAAAAAATCTTGGGGCCGATTCTCCTAAAATTACGTATGCGGAATGTTGTATCGCTTTAGAGGAAAATATTGCGGTAAATGCCTTTCCTGAACTATTTGAAAAATGTGATAAGGATGGGTTGATATCTATTTCTGATATATTGACAGATTTTACTTATAACGGTGATGGTATCTTTTGTTCAAAAAACAGCGATTACGCAGTTCTCGCCCATCAATTTTTCCGCAAAAGACTTTCGATACACAATAGTTGCTGCAACCTTTTTTTAAATGAGCTGATTCAATCCAATAACCCTGATTGGAATGCAAAAATCCGGATTGATAAAAACATGTTAGGGTGGAAACATGGCGTAAAAAGGTCTATTGAACTTGAATATTGGTATGGGCCTAAATTTAATGGTGATGTCTCTAAAATACAAAAAGGAGTTGCCAGACATAAATCATCCGAGGATGAAGCTCTCTATAGCTTGATAGATTCAACAGATTTTTCGTGGTATTACGATAATCAATCGCATACGTTTGAATGCGAAGAGATTACAACGCAGCCGTCCGTCGGTGTGTCAGATGAACATTATGGGTTCCGTTATATTCATTCAATATACGAACATGGTAAGCAAGCAATTGTGCATTTTGATGCAGCCATAAAATTGTATAATGAGGAAGAATATGTAAAACGTTTGGATCAGTCCCTAGATAAAGTGGATAAAAATATTCCATATACTAAACTTTTTAGAATAGACGGGCAACTTGCGGTTTCAGACTGGAAAAGGCTATGCGTTCTCTTTATGCAGGGCAATCCACTGATATCAGAGTATTTCGGAGTTAAGCAATTTCCTGAAAAAAATGATGAAGTAAAAAAAGTCGCTTATGGGGAAAGGTTGTCGAACAGCCTTTATAAAAATGAGTATGGTGTCAGAGCCTTTTTGTCCTGTGTGGACGGAACCATTGAATCAGATTCTATTGCTGAGTTTGATGTCCTTAACGATGGAGAAAATCAATATTCTGTAGTTGATTCCGATGTTATTGAGTTTGTCAAGGAGTCAAAAAAGAATGGATTGGATTTGCATATACCAGAATCGGTTATGCGAATGGACATTAATGATTCCTATATAAACATCCCGACGATAAAAATTTCTAGTAATGAAAACTTTGAAAAGAAGGTGCATTTAGTTATCCAGTCTTTGAGTTCAACTTTGAAACTGTACAATGAACACTATTCCCAAAAGAATATTGTTTTTACGTTGGCTTGGCCTTTTTTGAAACGGATTGCAAAACTTTCTTTTATAGGCGGAATCCAGGATGTTATAGATTGTATTGCGGAAATTAATAGGCTTCCAAAAACAAAGGAAGAATTTCTGGACTTTGTCGAAGAATTGCAAAAGAATATCAACCTGCACATTGCAACAGAAAATACCTTCGATAAGCTCAGCCCAATAGGTTTGAATGGCAACATGAGATTGCATAGAAGACCAATTCAATACGCTTCATGCAAAATCAACCATGAGGATGGCAAACTTTTCATTGAATTGTCTAAAGACGCTTCTGAAATTGTCCAAGGGTATAGGATTTGCCCCGTCATTGCGTTTAATGCAAAGTCTTCATCATGCTCAATTTGTGGGAAAGAGTATTGGGATTGCAAACACCAGAAATTTGTAGATGAAAAATGCTATGAAAAAATAGAAGATGTCAATATAATAGGATGCTTTTGGTCGGTAGAGTAGTGAAATATTTTCGCATTTAGTGAAAAAAATAGAGCAGTCCGCACTGCTCCGCGAACTTTTTTATCTGGTAGAGGTAATCGTAGTTGTTTTCATTTTCGGCGGGCAGTATTTCGGCAAGCCTTGGGGCGGAGACTTGCGGGCGGTTTTGTCTGCGGTTACTTCGAGCAAGGCTCCGTTTCATGAGGGGCGGGGCGAGGCAGCGAAGGATCCGGCCCCATGAAATAGAGCGCGACGGCACGGTCGTGCCGGGCCGCCCGTATAAAGCGAGGGGGCATCGATTGGCGGCGCACGATGCGCAAACTGCCGATTCTGCAGGGGGATTCCGGTTCGGGGGCGGGGTTGGCGATTGGCGGGCCCGGGATGCAAACTCCCGTCTATATGGAGCTGGTGAACAAGAAGAAGGTTTTCGATCTGGACGACCGTCTGATTGTGCTGTATTTCTCGGCGATGAACTACATAGGCGAAGTTTTCGGCTTCAGGATGCCGAGGTCGGAATTCTATGCGCCCATGCGCGTGAACGATTTCCGGCGTTTGCTCGGGCACCGCGGTTTGGTGGAGCTGCGCCGCATCAAGCACAAGTACTTTGCGGACAAGTTCCTGCGCCTCTACAACATCATGAAGGCGTTCTTCGAATGGGGCGGCAAGTTCAGCGCATGCAGTTTCGAAAGCGAGTATTTGCTCACGAGCAAGTACAACAACGTTTTCGAGGCGATGATCGACAAACTGGTCGGCGACGATCTCCCGGCAAATATGGAATATCTCAAGAGCCAAAAAGACGGCAAGGAGGTCGACCATCTTTACGAGGACCGTCAATTGATTTTTGCCGACGACGCGCAAAAGATTTGGTTCATTGGCGACAGCAAGTACTACAGCGACAAGAACGATATTGTGGGCGAATCGGTGTACAAGCAGTTCACCTACGCCAGGAATATCATCCAGTACAACATCAACGATTTGCTCGATTTCTCGAAGGGCGGGAATTCCGAGAATTATGACGGGTTCCGCTACCGCGACCCTCTCACGGAAGGCTATTCCGTGACGCCGAACTTCTTTGTCCGCGGCGAAGTCCCCGACCGGAGTCCGTGCGATATTCCGGATGTCGAAAATTCCATCCGCAAGGACGATGCCGACATGTGGCAACACCGCAACCGTCATTTCGAGAACCGCCTGTTCGACCGCGACACGCTTTTGCTGCAAGTTTACGACGTGAACTTCTTGTATGTGCTCAAGGCATTCACCGCCAAAAGCTCCGGCATGCGCGAAGAATTCAAGCGCACCGCCCGCGAAACGTTCAGGAAGAATTTCATTGATCTGTTGAACAAGCGCTTTTATTTCTGGATTCTCTGGGTCAGGGAGCCGCAATCGTGCGCACCATACACCAATAAAATTGAATGGTTCGCAAACAAGTATTATCGCGCCCTGCAGGGCAAAATGTTCCGCCAAAGGGCGGATGCCGATTACCTGATTTTGGCGCTTGAACAAGATTTTGTGGAAAGTTCCGCCACCGAAAAGGAATTTTTCAAAATCCGCGACGAAATCAAAGGCGATTGCGAAGTGTTCCTCACCGATGCAAAAGACATCTTCGACGAAGGTGAATTCCAGGACGAAAGCAAACGCGAAAAGGAACTTGGTCGGCCGTAATGATTTGTCTAGAAGAGAAACCAATAGCAAAGAGCTATCTTGAGTAAAAGAGGAATGGATGACAGAAAAGGACTTGCGTAATCTTGAAAAGAGAGGAAGAGTACAATAAATAAAACCCTTGTAGTTATGGCAATCCATAAATGCTGAAAAGTATTTTTCCCTTCAAAAGCATGATTTGTAAGGCAAATATGGTAAAATTTGGTATAATACGGATGATAAGCCTATTGTTTATGTTTTAATATTTAGATATATTGTTATCGTAATGAATGAACAAGAACTCAATGAAGCGATTGAAAAATTTCCTAGCGTCTTGAAGAAAGCCTTACAAGACAAAATTGTTAGTTTTGACACTTTTGATCCTCAAAAAGCGTTTGCTCCAAAACAGTTATATAGGGGACTTCGTTGTAAACCTAAAGACGGAAACATTGAATTGTATGATTCAGACTTTCTGTCTCAAGCAGAACTTTTTCATTGGGTTAAAAAATTAGAATCTGCGGGGAATGAGGATGTTGTAAAGGCTGAAATGCCACCTGACTTGCTCGCGCAAGTAAATTTTTTTCGTTCAAGTAACGGGCGAAAGAATTTTAAAAATGATGATATGGGATTATACAGTTGTTCTTTTTCTGTTTCCCGCGAGAAATTGGAAAGTCTTTTTGCAAAACCGTCTAAGGGTAAATACATTGCACAGGGAATTGTAGAAGATTCACAAGGAATAATAAGTGATAAAAATGGAAATCCGTGGCACGTTCATTGCTTTTTATATAATGGTATAAACATAAAAGAGAAATTTCAGGTTTGTAAATGATTTTCCCTAACTTCATAATTGATGAAAAACATCTGACACCAAAGCAGGTATTGTTCTTTTATGAAATACCCGTTCTTTTTGTGTGTAACAATGATATAGGTGAGTTCTTTTTGGCGTATTGTGCTGACATTGATGAATTGCAATATTCCATTGCAAAAGTTGAAAAACAATCGTTAATTCAAATGTTGGACAATGAAATATCTATGGATTCGTTGTTCAAAAAAGCTTCAAAAAAATGGAATGCAAACGTTATTTTATTTGATCAAGCTTGCACTGCAGAGTCAATTGAATGTTTTGAAGAGGATAATTTGCCCAAGAAAGGGGCTATATATGGATCCCTTGATCCTGAGGTGGAGAAATTTTTGCATCAAATAAAATTCAACAATTCTTTTGAAGTGAAACACATTTTGAATGCACAATTTATTTTGAACGCCACATGCCAAAGAATTCAAAGAAAAAATTTTCGTTTCAATAATGATAGTGATATTGTCGAGTATTCTATTTACTATCGTAAGGAAAATATTCGAAGTAAAGAGAAATCAACGATGACTACAAAACTATCCTATAAAAAGGAGGATCTCATATGTGCGGCGTTGTGCTAAAAAAATGGCGAATCAATAGTCTGCATTTAGATGTAGAGAATATTGACAAGGGCGAAAATGAATTGCAATTGAGTCTTTCCTTTTCTAGCATTGTCTCAAAAGATGATAAAGTAAAAGACGGACGTGTTCAAGTTGAGTTTAACGCAAAATCAAAAGATGATAAAGTTTTTGTAAAGGTTATTCTTGATGCTGTTTTTGATTTTTCTTCTGATGAGCTGACAATAGAAAAAAAAGAATCTTTATTGCGTGATGAGGGAAGTCCTATTGCGTATGAAAAATTACGTCTTTTTATAAAAGATTTTATGGAACAGTCTCGGATTAAACCACTTGTTTTGCCTGATTTTTCGGAATTTGGCAATCTTTAAATGTAAATTTCATTCCCATAAGTAATGTACTATTACATACTGATTGAAAGATTGAACTAGTGATTCTGATTCAACCTTTTAAAAATTAGTTTATTTACACTTTTCTGCACGAGTGTTCTGACACGGTTTCTCTTTTTTACTCGTCGATTCAAAAAATTTCGTGTCGTTTTATCTTTGAAATTCATCAATTTTTGAAAAAAAATGTTAGCATCCAAAGTTCGGCTTTAGTGAATGAGATTGAAAATGAGCGCCGCGATGCGCTTGAATGTATGCCCGCGCCGGGTATGGCAAGCATGTCATTCAGTTGGCATCGGAGTCGTTGACAGAAAAATTTGGGAAGGGATTTTCGGTTGCGACAATAAAAAGCTTTCGGAAATTTTACCTTAATTTCAAAAGTCTCCAGATTCTTCGCGCCTTACCAGCGAATTTTAGGAACACACTTGCCCCAAAAGGGCAACCATTGGTTGCCCTTTTTAACGAGTCGGATAACGGATCCCCCATGCTTCCTCAGCTATCCTGGATGCACTATGAGAACTTAATGCGAGTCGCCGACGAAAAGGCCCGCCTGTGGTACATGCAGGAAGCCGCGTCGGAACAATGGGATTACCGCACCTTGAAGCGCAATATCGCTTCGCAGTATTATTATCGATTGGTGCAGACTCCTAAGAATAAGAAAGCCGCTGTAATTAAAGAAATGAAAGCCCTTACTGCGGATTACCAAAAGGAAAAATCTCAGTTTATCAAGAACCCCATGATTGTCGAGTTTCTTGGCTTGAATCAGGAGGCCGCATTTACGGAATCGACTCTTGAAAACGCCATTCTAAACCACCTGCAAAAATTTCTCATGGAAATGGGCAAGGGCTACGCTCTTGTAAATCGTCAGCAACACATCCACACCGAAGACGATGACTATTATATCGATCTCGTTTTCTACAACTATATGCTCAAGTGCTTTGTGCTTGTGGATCTTAAGACCCGTAAAATTTCGTACGAGGATGTGGGCCAAATGGATATGTACTTGAAACTGTACGACTCCTACAAACGTACCGAAGGGGACAATCCTACAATCGGCATAATCCTTTGCTCTGATACGAATGCAGACGTAGCGAAATTTTCAACGCTCGCCACGAACAAAAGAATGTACGCAGCCAAATACTTGACTTACATGCCGTCCAAAGAGGTGCTTGCCCGCGAAATAGAAATGCAAAAGGAAATCTTTGAAAAGAAGGCAAAGTCCTAGAATTAAACTGATATGCCAAAGATACCGAAATCAGCCTATTTCAGAGAAATGCACCCCTACTCCCTGGAGGAGTTTAAGGATATTCTTGGCTTGGATATAGATTCTGGCAAGAAGGTGATATTTGCTCTTAAGCGTTCCGGTGTTGCTAAGGCTGTTAATAGAAAAAATTTTGATCTGGACCGACTTACTGAAGAAAGCGAAGTCATTGCCGAAGAAATTTCTGAAAATTCCGATATCGCCTATGTAATGAATTATGTGGGTGTGGTCTATACAGAAAATTGTGTTCTGAAATGCTACCCCAAGTATATTGATAATTTTCCCGACGATCCGAAGGATGAATCAGGGTTAGTAAAAGAATTAAGGTCTGTCCTTAAGGCAATCCAAAAGCATAATGATAAAGTGCAGTCCATCCATTTGTATAATGGCGAGGAACGTAGCACCTTCAATATGCTTGGCTTGGTTCTCCATATTCTCCATGATTATTACGAGAATGGAATTTACACCAACTATCAGGAAGTTATAGAGACTAATGGCGAAGGCGAGATTGATTGGGACAGAACCATCAATGAAACTTTTGCATACCTCAAGAATAATCGTCCGTATTATTTGGAACTGAAGACGATTGCAAACCAAACGGATGATTTCGACTATTTCAAGCGACTCCATGAATGCATTGTTACGGAATGTTCCAAGTATCTAGAAGATCTTGGCTTGACGGAATTGTTTGATGATGTTCCGTTTGTTCAGTTGACCGAAGCGGCTCTTAATGATTTTGGAGATACAGACTACATCAAGTATCGTCTAGAACGAGAAATTGCCTCGCAGTTCGTGACTCGCAAGCAAATGCTTCTCAAGACTCTCTACACTTATGTGGCCGAAAAGAAAACGGACGAACAGGAAGATTCCTTCAGCCTCTGGGGAACGAATTCCCTGAACCTCGTCTGGGAATATGCATGCGGGGAAGTGTTTAAGAACGAATACGAGTCCTTTAAAAAGTATATCGATTGCCTTGAATGGAAATTTGAAGATAATGAAGATCCTATTTCCAAGGAAACATTGATTCCCGATATTGTTTGCAAGGCTTCGGATAATACATTCTGTATTCTTGATGGAAAATACTATTTGCCTAAATGGACAAAGAAAGTTCTTTCAAATAATCCCGGTGTACAAGATGTTGTAAAACAGTTTGTTTATCACAAGGCGTTTCTTGAGTATTTGATAAAGAATGGAATTCAAAATGTGTTTAACGCATTTTTATTCCCGATGCAGTCATCAAAGAAAACAACTGACTTTATCAAGGCTTTTGGAACGGTGGATATGAAACCCCTTATGGAATGGGGCTTGAATCGTTTGCCGCCTATTCATTTGGCTTATGTGAATCCAGATGAATTGTGGAAATCTTACGTAGGTGGTAGAAATCGTAAGACTGAATTAGAACTATGTGTGGCTGAAATTCAGAAGTCAAAAGACTATAGCTATGATGCCATAATTCCTAGTTTGTTGCAGGTTGCTGAAGTTAGGGCAGGTTACTCCGCACAGCAATTAACCATGGTCGGTTACTTGAAACCTGATTATGTGGAGTTTTTGCATCGCGGCTATTCTAAAATGATATTCTATTTCTACCATACAAGAAACGGATTTGTGTATCCGGTACATCCGCATTTGATCAATTGCAAAACCTTTGCCGGCTACACGGATGGCGAAGGCGTTATTGTTGGCAACGTAGTTGGGAAACTGCAGATTTGCAATGCAAGTGCTCTTGCTGAAAAGCTTGCTGGATGCGGCATTGAAAAGAGCAATTTTTCTGCACAGTCTTATTATGTGATTGAAATTGAAGATGTAAGAACTATTGCCGGAAGAAATAAATCCTATTACCAAGATGCCATAAATGCATATCCGGGTAATGACATTACCCATGAATATTCACCGAAAGTGGTGAATGATATAAAGTAAAACGGTTGTGTAAAATAGGACGAAGCCTATGAAAGGCTCCGCCCCATCATTGAGGGATGCTGCGAGATTTTTTATTTACCTCCACCAGGCGGGTTGTTTCCGCGACCGCCACCTGATTTTTTGCCTGTTGTAGAAGGTCCGTTTTCGAGATTCATATTACTTTCCTCCCTTAGGCGGCTGGTAACGCCAATTATTGGGATTCAACTGATTGGAATGATTGTTCATGCGGTCCTGATAAGCTTGGTTATTAGGATTCATCTGGTTTGCATGATGGTCGAGATTTGCTTGAGTTTTGTTAGGCATGTTTTACTCCTATAAAGCATGTTGTATGTTTTAATTGCCAAAGCTTTGCGCAAGGAGTAATGTAGATTAAGAAAACCCCATCTTCTAGGGAAGATGGGTTTCAAATCAGAACCAATTTTGTGGTCGTTAACAAAATAGCAAAGATTTTGTGGTCGTTACTTTTTTAGCGCCCAATTGATGAATTCCGGAACATCCAGGTTGATTTTTGATACTTCTACAAAATCACCATAAGTTAGGAATCTAAAATACATGAGTCTGTCCATTAACGTAGGGAACATCCATCTTTCCGAATTCATATTAGTGAACTTTGCCTTGTTCGTTTGCAGAAATTCCCTTACGTCTTGGAAATTTTCTGTAAGGGTGTTATACAAAAAATTATACACTTCCTCACGATTTGCATTTTCTAATGAAATCTGATTTTCTATAAAGGAACGTTGCTCAGAGATGTAGCTCAAAAATTGTAAGATTTTGGGCATCTTTACAAGTGACAAAATATTTTTTTCCTCATCATTCTGGTCGTTTTTTAGGGGAGTTCCTTTTAAACGCATGGAATACGTTGATCTAGATCTCTTGATGAACTTATTTGTATCGAGGAGGGAATTATTGCGGTAGCTCAAATGGGACAATTCCAGCTTTGCCATGACTGCGTCAGGATAAGAGGACTCGTCATCCACCAAGTCAATGTAGGGTGTCGCAATTATTCCGTAAAAACGTGCTCTAAATAATAGTTCCTTAAACAGCGTAGATAGTTTTGTCTTAAAGCCCTTTCGCTCGTGAAATATTTTCTTCTTCTGGTTCCAGGCTGGCAAGAACACCTTTGCTATACATTCTTGGAAAATATGGCTTCGCTCGCATTTCGTAAAGTTGCTTGCCAACTTACGAGTAAATAATAAATTTAACTGGGCATCTATTCCGAGATGGTCAAAAGATTTTTCCTGTATTATGGGGAAGAAAAAATCAATAATCAGTGGAGTGTTTGCTTCATTCACTGCAAATGGTACATTCTTGAACCGATTGGACGATTGCTCGGGATCCTTTGAAAAGCTGATGCTTCCAAGAAGGTCAAAATCGATGCGAGATTCGTCGCAATACCGAATAAAAACAGATGCTGCATAAATGAACTGAAATATCCTTTTGAATATGTTGTCGGACTCCGCGTCGCCAAAAATGTCTAGGGGATTTTTGATATCCGGCCATTCCCCTTTTCGAAACTCCTGCACATATTCTCTACGGCGACGATCCGTCATTTGTTCTGTATTGAACTCAGGAATGCAGCCTTCAAAACCCATATACAGGCTTCTGCGATTTACTTCGTCAGCAGCTTTCTCTTTGAATTTTTGATAATAAAATGGGAAGACGAATACCTTTTGGTAACGCTTTAGGCTCGGCAAGACATCTGGTGATTGTAAGTATTCAAAAAAGTCATTGAAAAATACAGGAATTTCCAATTCCGGAAAAACGGAAACCTTATCGAAAGTCCAAAAGAATTTCTTGGCTTTTACCTTGAATTCTTCCGGCAAATCACGTGTCTTATCGGCAGAGCAATCAAACAGTCCGCTAAAATCGTATGATAATCGCATTACAACCCTTTCACCTACATAATCAAATACACTTAAAAGTTACACTTTTTTACGAGTGTTTACGCCCCATTTGTGTTGGATTACATAAAAAAGTGTTATCTTTTCTCCCAAGTTAGGAAACATTTTTGGGGGATTTTAAATTCAATTAAAATTTCTGAATTTGTTTTGAAACGGATTGAACGATCCGGTGTTTGGGATATGTAAAAAAAGGAGACTAAAATGAGGTTGAAAACTGTCTACATTGAAAATTTTCGAGGCTATAAAAACAGGGTCTCCATTGATGTTTCAGATTTGACAGCGCTTGTTGGTAAAAATGACATTGGTAAATCAACAATTATGGAAGCCTTGGACATATTTTTTAATGATGGCAAAGGCGTGATAAAGATTGATAAAACGGATGTGAATGTTGAAAATTTACAAAACGGCGATACAGATGTTAAAATAGGGGCGATCTTTACTGAATTGCCGGAAACAGTTGTTTTGGACGGAACCTTTGAAACAAAACTTAGTGAAGAATATTTATTGGACGAAGATGGTAATTTAGATGTATTGAAAGTGTTCAAGAATGGGGATTCAAAGGCGACTTCAATCAAAGTCTTTATAAATGCGAATCATCCAAGTAATCCAGAATGCCGTGACTTATTACAACGAAAAAATGAGGGTTTAAAGAAAATAATTGAAAAATTGGGTATTGAATGCAATAAGTCTATAAATGCGGAAATGCGTGCCGCTATTTGGACCTATTATGCAAATGATTTAAGATGTCAATATACTCCAATTGATGTTTCGTCTAAAGATGGTGATATAAAGGGTGTCTGGGACAGATTGCATGATTATTTGCCTTTATACTCTTTGTTCCAATCAGATAGAAAAAATAGTGACAGTGACGATGAAGTTCAGGATCCATTAAAAGCTGCAATTCGTGAAATTTTTAGAGAACCTTCTATTCAAAATGCGTTAGCTGAAATTGACGAAAGAGTCCGTGCTAAAGTACAGAGTGTCGCAAATTTGACGTTGGCTAAACTGAGAGAAATGTCAGAAGAAATTTCTGAAAGCTTGCATCCTAAAATACCATCTGTAGATAGTTTGAAATGGACTGATGTGTATAAGGGATTGTCTATTTCTGGAGATAACGATATTTCTATTAATAAACGAGGAAGTGGGGTTAAAAGGTTAGTTCTTCTTAATTTCTTCAGAGCTGAAGCGGAACGAAGAAAAGTTGAGAATCATTATACTGATGTTATCTATGCAATAGAAGAACCAGAAACGTCTCAGCACAAAGAGCATCAAGTAATGCTTGTACAAGCTTTAAAACAGCTTGCGAATGAATCAAGGACTCAGGTGCTAATTACCACGCATAGTTCAGAAATTGTCAAAAACCTAGATTTTTCGAATTTAAGAATGATAGCGAAGGTTGAGGGAAATTTAGATGTTATTCCTTTTGTTTCCAATTGTCTTCCGACACCATCTTTGAATGAGGCGAACTATAACGCTTTTGGGGATATATCAACGGAATTTCATAATGAACTTTATGGATATCTGCAGGCGCAGGCAATGACGGAGGATGCTAAATATGAACAGGAGAAAAATTTTGAAGCGTGGTTAGAGAATAAAGGTTGCATCAAAAATAAGAATTGGATTCGAATTTATAGGGGTAATGTTCAACCTGCTTGTCCTGTGACATTGCAGACGTATGTTAGAAATTGCATACATCATCCAGAAAATAATTATAACATCCCTTTCACCAAAGAAGAACTTAAACAATCTTTGGATAAACTCGTTTCCATTGCTCGTGGTTTAGTAGTGACAACGATCTAGCGCCTCTGTAATGAATAATAAAAAGTAACTCTCATATAAGAGTTGCTTTTTATTTGAAATAATTGCAAACGATTCGCAATATCTATTTTTTGTACAGTTTAGGTTCTTTCCCCATGGCTCTTGAAAAACTTGTTTTCTTTGATATTGAATGTGCCAAGCGCACGCGCGATTATAGCGCCATTTGTTCTTTTGGTTATGTCATTACGGACTTAAAGTTCAATGTGTTGGAATCTAGGGACATTTTGATTAATCCAGAGGCCGGATTCAATAAAAAACTTTTTTGGGAAGATTCTGACTGCAGGTTGGGTTATTCGAAGAATGAGTTTAAAAGACAGCCTAATTTCCCCAAGCAGTACGAAATTATTAAGAAAATCCTTTTGACACCCAAAGCCCTGGTGGTTGGCTTTGCTGTAGCCCATGATATTGATTATCTGCTAAACACGTGTAAACGATATGATCTTGCTTCAATAAGGTTTGAAACTTTTGATATTCGTAGTTTTTTAAAAACTTATATGGGGATTTCTGCAAGCTTGGAAGGATCCCTATCTCAAATGGGTGTAGATGTTTCTGATCTCACATGGCATAAGAGCTGCGATGATGCCATGGCCACCATGCGACTGTTCAAGGCCTGTTTCGAAAAAACGCAGAAAAAGGCCAATTCTGCAGCAGGAATGCATGATTGTATTGAATCCGTAAAAACAGCCTGTTTTGAAAGAAGACTTCGAGTTTATCGGAAGCACGTGTTAGTTAAGATGTTGGATTATTATGGTAAAATCTGTGAACGCCCTAAATCCAATAAACTAGAGGGGTCCTTTCGTTTCATAATCAGTGCTGAATATGATATTGATCGGTGTTTTGCCTTGACAAAGCTATTCTACGAGAACGGAGCAAAACTTTGTTTGGAGAATGGTTCGGATGTAATCGTTGTTTATCCCGATGGCGAAACTTTTATTAATCCAGATGACGGTGCGCCACAACGAAAGAATGTTCATTTAAATGAGTTGTTGAAGGATCGGGGTTTAGACTCTTTCTCGCTGGAAAAACAAGGCCGCAATATTCCTGATATTGATACGAAAAAATTTATTGAGCCGAAATCATCTTCTTTAAGAGGAATAAAGGCTGAATTGGCTGCTCGTCATTAGGATTTCATCAGCCAAGGAATAAGCCTCGTAAAACTGTTTGCAAGCCCACCACGCGATCTTAGCGATAAGAGCGGACCACGGTGGGTCTTTTTTTCAACACTGTCGACATACTATCCGGCCATGGTTTTTAGGAGTTCTTTCTTGCTGGAACCCATTGAAAACAGCACACGTATCATCAGCTCTAGGGAGACGCTGGCGTTCGCTTTTTCCATTTTTGCCAAGCGCGATTGGCTTGTTCCTGATATCCTTGCCACTTCTTCTTGAGATAGACCGTTCTTCTTCCGTTTTTCTACCAGGGCCTTAGCAAGTGCAACTTTCATTTCGATAATGGCCATTTCAGCTTCGTTTAGGTCTAGAATTTCATCTATATCACCGACCTTCCAGCCTTTTTTTTCAAGTCTTTCTTTTTTCGCCTTTTCATATAGCCTCACTTTGCGTCGTATGCAGCAAGCCTCTTCTTGCAGAGATTTATCACGTCCTGTGGAGTTTTATTCGTTTTCTTGTAATTCTCGCCTTTTGTGACAATGGTGGAGATTTTGGCTGAACAATCAGCCATGCCAAAGGTTTATGTTTGGAACTCATTAAATATATGTCATTTTTGACATAATATCAAGTGCCCTACGTTGATCGTCAGGTCATGAACTAAGGCGACGACGTCAAGCAGAGAGTTTTACTTGCCCCACGCATGGGGATTACTCATTCACCCTAAAAGATACACAAAACTTTTTGCCTGTGCAAGGGGTGTGTTTTTTCTCTCAAAGAATTCATTTTCCATGTTGTTGCGTTCTCTTCCCGCATCGCGGCAACGATCGTGGCCCCTTGGGGCGGAGACTCATCCGCCTTTTTTGCATTACTGGTATGCGGTAGGCGGGGAGGCTCCGTTTTATGAGGGCTATGTAATAGCCCCATAAAATAGAGCGTGACGGCGCTTTCTGCGCCGGGCCGCCCGAAGAAAGTTTTTGACACTTTACTGTCAAAATCTTTAATTATATTTATTCCATGATTCATCACTCCTTGCGACAGTCGACATAGACTTGCAAAAGTCCGTACGTGCATTCGCGGCAAGGTTCATTAACCATCTGGTTGATGTTGTTGGATAGCTGGCAGGAGACGCAGCCTGCTCAAGAGCGTGAGATCGCCGAAATGTGCATCGCGCCAGGTAACGCCGAGGAAGACCCTCGCCAACAATGTGGCTAGAACCTCCAATCTCTACGCAATGTAGGGAACATCTTTATAATCAAAAAGAATGCTATCGACCATTTTCCCGGCGTGGGGAAATGGTGGTTTAAACGTACGGAGAATATTATGACAAAAAAGATTGTTTTGCAGGTAGAATCTGAATATGGTGAAATTCTGCAACAGGCTGTTGCAGTAATTAAACAGGCTCGTGTAAATGTTGCACGTCAACTAAATGTTGGTGAAAATGCTGCTTACTGGGAAATTGGGAAAATGCTACATGAGCGCAAGCTCGATAGTAAGCATGGAAATTCCGTTGTTCGCCGCCTTTCTGTAGATTTAAAGGAACATTTTCCGGATATGGGGGTGGCCCCGAGAAACCTTTGGAATATGAAAAAATTTTACGAACGTTTTTCTAAAAGCAATTCAAAAGTGCAACAGGCTGTTGCACTTTTGCCATGGGGACATATTTTGCAATTGATGCGGACTACAGATGACGACAACCAAATCCTTTTTTACGCCTCGGAGTGCGTTGCCAAGGGATGGACGCGTGATTTGCTGATAAACGCCGTGAAAATGCAAATGTATGAACGTGCTGCTCTTAACCGCCCTCAAAACAACTTCAAGGACACGTTGCCCGAAGGTCAGGCGGAATTTGCGAACGAAGCATTTCGCAGCACTTATAACTTGGGTTTCCTTGGAATTACAGAGCCGGTAATGGAGTTGGAACTGGAACGAAAACTTGTTGAAAAGGTTAGACAGTTCCTTTTGGAACTTGGAAAGGGCTTTGCCTTTATTGGAAATCAGCATGAGCTGGAATTCAACGGGAAAGCAAGCAGGGTAGATATGCTTTTCTTCCATAGGCAACTGAAATGTTTGGTGGCAATTGATTTGAAAGTGGGTGAATTTAAGCCGGAATATGTAGGCAAGAGGAACCCCGAATTCTATTTGCAAATGCATAATCCGAGCGGAATCTGAAGGATGCAAAAAAGGCCCCCAGATGGGAGCCAGCTAGGATAACTAAATTGCAA